>JADFPK010000261.1 GCA_022562375.1 Pseudomonadota bacterium | reverse complement strand
CCGGTAAAGGGTCATTCCAAGGAACTGCCATGACGGGACGAATCGACGCGCGGCTTTTGGAGCTTGGCATCGAACTGCCCGACGCCCCGGCGCCGGTGGCGAGCTACGTCCCCTTCGTCATCACCGGTCCCCTCGTCTTCATCTCCGGCCAGGTGACGGTGTCGAACGGCGAGCTCAAATTCATCGGCCGGGTGGGCGGGGACTTCACCCTGGAGGAAGGGCGGCAAGCCGCGAGGATCTGCGGGCTCAACCTGATCGCGCAAGTCCGCGCCGCCTGCGGCGGCGATCTCGACCGCGTCAAACGCTGCGTCAAACTCACCGTCTACGTCAACTCAAGCCCCGATTTCACCGATCAGCCCAAGGTGGCGAACGGCGCGTCCGATCTGATGGCCGAGGTGTTCGGCGACGCCGGCCGCCACGCCCGCGCCGCCATCGGCGTCAACACCCTGCCCTTGGGCTGCGCCGTCGAGGCCGAGGCGGTATTCGAGATCGCCTGAACGGTCGCTCAAGGCACGGTACGGCCGGTTCGACGGGCGGTTAATGTTATCAACAAACGGCGCCGGGTGGCGCTATATTGGCAAGGCGCCGGCGGCGGGAGGCCACCTCCGGCGCCGAGCCGTCCTTATCCCGGGGAGCGACTTAAGACCATGCCCGACGGCAGCGAAGCGGTATCCGTCAAGGTGCTTTCAGGCGTCGGTGAGATCGCCGCCGCCGAGTGGGACGCCTGCGCCGGGCCGGACAACCCCTTCGTTTCCCATGCCTTCCTGAGCGCGCTGGAGGAGACCGGCTGCGCCTCGCGGGAATCGGGCTGGCTGCCCCGCCACCTGGCGATCGAGGACGCGGCGGGCCGCCTCATCGGCGCCGCGCCGATGTATCTCAAGACCCACTCCTACGGCGAATATGTCTTCGACTGGGGCTGGGCCGAGGCCTTTGAGCGGGCCGGCGGCAAGTATTACCCCAAGCTGCAGGCCTCCATCCCCTTCACCCCGGTCACCGGCCCGCGCCTGCTGCTTCGCGGTCCGGCAACCGAGCCAGGCGTGGCGGAGGCGCTGATCGCCGGCATGGTGGAGGTGTCATCGCGTCTCGATGTCTCCTCGCTCCACGTCACCTTCACGACCCGAGAGCAGTGGGAGATGTTGGGCCAGCGGGGCTTCTTGTTGCGCCAGGGCCAGCAGTTCCACTGGCTGAACCCGGGCTATGGGACCTTCGACGATTTCCTGGCGACGCTGGCGTCGCGCAAGCGCAAGGCCATCCGCAAGGAACGGCGCGGGGCACTTGCCACCGGCATCACCATCGAGACCCTGACCGGCGCCGACATCGAGCCCCGTCACTGGGACGCCTTCCATGCGTTTTACATCGACACGGCGAACCGCAAATGGGGGCATCCCTATTTGAGCCGCGCCTTCTTCGCCCGGCTCGGCGAGACGCTTGGCGATAAGGTGGTGTTGATCATGGCCTCACGCGACGGTCGGGCGATCGCCGGCGCCCTCAATCTGCGCGGCGCCGATGCGCTTTACGGCCGCAACTGGGGGTGTCTGGAGGACCACAAGTTCCTCCATTTCGAGCTTTGCTATTACCGCGCCATGGACTTCGCCATCGAGGCCGGGCTGGCGCGCGTCGAGGCCGGCGCCGGCGGCAGGCACAAGGTCCAGCGCGGCTATCTTCCGGCGCCGACCTATTCCGCCCACTGGATAAAGGACGCGCACTTCCGCGCGGCGATCGAACGGTTCCTCATCGAGGAGCGCCGCGAGGTCGACTTCGAGCGCCACGTGCTGAGCAGCCACGGCCCCTTCCGCAAGGACGGCCCGGGGCCGAAAAGGGGTCCGCCCGAAGACGAGATGTGAGGCCGGGAGCCTCCTCATTATTCGTCAACAAAACTCCCATCGCGCCGCATGATAAAATTGTCCACGAGCGGTGAAAACCAGCGCCAGCCGCCATCATCTATCGTGCCTAGAACACGCAGATCGTCGCTTTCCTTACCGTCCAGATATGTTTGGAACGTGAGTTGGTAGGTGACGCCGGATGGTCCGTCCGTCTCATATGCCTCGGCATCGCCGAGAAGCTTTTCCAGTTCCGCGTACGGTCGCGTCCTGTACCTAGCGAGGTGTTCGGCAAGAACGACTCTGGCTTCTTTCTTATCCATATTCCTGCAATCTTATCCGTCATCGCGCTCTTCAAGCCCTAAAACGGTTGTTCATCGGCATCGCCGATGATCCGGGCGATCCGGATCGGGAACTCAACGCACGCAGCAATATGCTGGGACTAGGAAGGCCGGCCCCGGCCCCGTGGCGAACGCCTCACTCGACCAGGGCGGGTTCCTTGGGACGTTTCGGCTTGGCGCTCTTGGGCGCTTTCTTGGTTGCTTTCTTCGGCGCTTCGGTGATGTCGAAATCGAGCGCCCCGTCCTTGACCGTGACCTTGACGACGCCGCCCTTGGCGAGGCGGCCGAACAGCAACTCGTCGGCGAGCGGGCGCTTGACGTGCTCCTGGATGACCCGGCCGAGGGGGCGGGCGCCGAACACCTTGTCGAAGCCCTTCCTGGCCAGCCACTGGCGGA
>JADFPK010000260.1 GCA_022562375.1 Pseudomonadota bacterium | reverse complement strand
GGGTGCCCTCGAACACGGTGCCGGGGCCGGCGAAGCCGGTCTTGCCCATCAAGGCGGCGCGCAGGCCCGATGAGGCCGCCCAGCCGGCGTGCATGCGCTTGGTCCACGACCCGTCGGCGAGGTATTCGATGATGCCCGACGCCATCGAGCCGGCGACCCCGAAGGCGTCGACGAACTGGCGCCCGGTCAATCCCAGGGCGACGCCGATGCCGGCGGTGGCGCCCATGGCGCCAAGCACGGCGGTGGGATGGAAGCCCGCCGAATGGATGCCCTTTTGCGCCACCAGCCCGAGCCGGCACATGACCTCGATGCCCGCCGCGATGCCGGTCAACGCCTCAGGCCCGGAAACCTCGTAACGCTCGGCGGCGGCGAAGACGGCGGGCACGACGACGGCGCCGGAATGGACCGGGCAGCCCTCGAAGGTGTTGTCGAAATCCTCGCCATGCGCCGCCGTGCCGTTGATCATCGCCGCGCCGGTGGCGCCGAAGCCGGCGCCATGGCCGAGCGCCGTGCAATCGCCTTCGCCGTCCCAGCCGGCGATCAGGGCGCGCACGTAATCGGTGTTCCTCGCCGCGATACAAAGGGCGGTGGTGTCGATCACCGTATCGATGGAAGCGGCCTTGACGGCGTCGGGAATTTGCGCCGGCTCGAGCGCCGCCAGCCACCTGGAAAGGGTGGCGGAAACGGTGTCGGGGATCGGTTCGTCGTCCTTCGTCATCTACGGTCCTCGGGCTCCTGCTTTCATGACCGGCCGGGCATCAGTGCTGGATGACCCGGGCGAGATCGGCGGCGTCGGTAAGCTTCTCCGCCCGCCAGGCGGTCTCGATCAGCCGCGCCGTCGCCGAATCGTCGATCACGCCGTCGGTGCAGGCCGCCACCTTCTCCTCGAGCTCGGAATCGCTCATCGGGTTGTCGGGGCCGCCTCGGTAGCGCTCATCCGCCCACTGCAGGTGGGTCTCGCCGGCGCGGGTCACCAGCTCGATGCGCGAGCGGATGACGTCCATGCCCTGAGCCTCGATCTCGGGGTCGAGCGCCGTCGAGATCCTCTCCTGCATCGCCTGCATCTCCGCCGAGGCGACGAATTCGTCGGTGAACTCGGCGCGGCCGGCGCGCCGCCTGATCACCAGCATGGCGAGCAGCGCCGCCATCGAGAACTTGGCCTCGAGGTGGTTCCCGGCCTTGGCGTAGCGGATCGGCTTGAGGATGTTGCTGCCGGCATAAAGGGTGATGCGCTCGACCTCATCCGGGGCGATATCGCGCTCCCTGACCAGGCGCAGCATGGCGTCCATCGCCTGATGCGTCAGGATGCCGCTGGGATAGGGCTTGATCGAAACCCCGGGCTCGACGATCGAATAGGTCTTGCCGAATCCCGCCGCCACCTTTTCCTCATAAAGGCCGCCGCCATGGACCGAAAAAAAGCCCCACGGCCCGTCGAGAGCTTGCGCGTCGGCGGTGAAGCCGCGTTCGGCGAGCAACGCCGCCGTCACGCCGTTCTCCGAGGCGCGGCCGACATGCAACGGCTTGGTCATGGTGCCGAAATTGATGCGGATGCCCGACGCCATGGAGGCGGCGATGCCCATCGCCGAGCCCAGTTTCTTGCCGGTAAGGCCCAGCAACTTCGCCGCCGCCGCCGAGGCGCCGAAGGTGCCGACGGTGCCCGATGAATGAAAGCCCCTCTTGTAATGGTCGGCGAGCATGATCTCGGAGATCTTGCACTCGACCTCGAAACCGGTGAGGAACGCCGTCATGAATTCACCGCCGCCGACATCGCCCCGCATCTGAGCGACGACGAGGGAGGCGGCGAGCGGCGGGATCGTCGGGTGGGTCAACAGCCCGTACTGGTGGCGGGGATCGCGGGACACTTGGGTGTCGTCCCAGTCATGGGCATGCCCGGCCGTCCCCAGCACCCTGGCCGCCGCCGGCGCCGGCGCCTTGGCCTCGCCCTTGCCGAGCACCAGCGCGTCTTCCCGGCCGCCGGCGGCGACCGCCTCATCGGCCAGGATCCGCGCCGAGGACTCGACACTGCCGGCGACGTAAAGCGCCAAGCCGTCGAGCATACAGCGCCTGGCGATGCGGATCGCTTCCTCGGGCATGTCGGCGAGCCGCGCCGATTCGATGAATTCGCAGGCGGCGTTGGTCACGTTGAGATTGCTGGCCGTTCCCATGGCGGTTCCCCAATGACAAGCAAGCCAATGATAAGCAAGCCAATGATAAGCAAGACAGCGCCGGCCCTATTATTCTTCCCGGCGCACCCGGCGTATGCCCCGAAAGGGCTAAGCCCGGCCCCAAAAGAGCAAAGCCAGGCATTCATGGCAACGAAAATCAGATTTCGGTTGTCGCGGGGCGCCGGATTCGGCACCTTCTGGCGCGGGTCCCAATGATCGGAAGAGTGGGGCCCGGCAATGAAGACGCAACATTCAGGGACGCCAGATGACAGAGCAAAGCCCACGAGCCGTCACCCCGACCATCGCCGAGGCCTTCGGCGGGAGGCTCGCCTCCCTCACCGTCGACGACATCCCGGCCAAGGCCAGGGACACGGCGATCAACGACCTTCTCGACATGGCCGGGCTTTGCATCGCGGCGAGGAACACC
>JADFPK010000259.1 GCA_022562375.1 Pseudomonadota bacterium | reverse complement strand
GGAACGGTTGGTAAGGATACGTGGAACGTGGCGCCTTCGCCGGGCCGGCTTTCGACGCCGATCCGGCCATCGTGCCGCCCCGGACCGAATCCGCCGCAGCCTCCCATCGTGCCCGGCTGACGCGGCCGCCCGATGGATGTCCGCTCCTGGCTAGGAAGCGGACCTTCGTCAAACTGAGACACTACCCGCGCGTCGCGTCCCCGATGGCCGTGCCTCAGTTTCAACTTGTCGGTGATGGGTGGGTCTCAAGAACGTCCGCTTATGACCCATTGCGGACATTCATTGTGTTGCTGCCGAAGAGCGGGCACTGGTCGATGACGACCTTGCGCGAGAAGCTGGTCAAGATCGGCGCGAAGGTGGTGCGGCACGGCCGCTACGTCACGTTCCAGATGGCGGAGGTGGCCATCCCAAGAGCCCTATTCGCCGAGATCCTGCGCCTGATAAAGGGGCAGATTGCTATCTATCAAAGCGGGTTAAGGCCCGGTTCGTTTACAAGTTCAGTTGTGCTATAGATCTTGGTAATCGGGAAGGGTATCCGGGAAATGTCGGAATAATTCGGAATAATGAGGTCCCGTAGATTGCATGGCTGTTCGGCCGGGCCGGCTGAGAGACGGTTCCGGCCCATCATTGGGGAGAGTATCCATGACAAATGACGTTCGACTACTCACACGGCGCGATGTATTGTACCGGCTGGGCGCCGTCGGCGGCGCCGCCGCCGTTTATCACGGGCTGACTACATTCGGCCTGCTGCCTGTGCCCGAGGCGCGAGCCGCCGTTCCCGGCTACCCCAGCGACATCGGCAAAGGCCGCAAGGTGATCGTCATCGGCGCCGGCCTGGCCGGCGTGTGCGCGGCGTATCTCCTGGCCGGCCACGGCTTCGAGACCAAGGTCATCGAAGCCAACTCCCGCGCCGGCGGTCGCAGCCTCACCCTCCGCAAGGGCGACTCGTTCGCCGAGGTCGGCGGCCCGGTGCAGACGTGCGCCTTTACCAATAGCACCCTCTACCTCAACGCCGGGCCGGGCCGCATCCCGCAGCACCACTACATCGTCCTGGATTATTGCAGTGAACTTGGCGTCGAATTGCAGCCCTACATCTTCATGGGCGGCTCGAACCTCCTGCAGAGCGACAGCTTCCTGGGCGGCCGGCCGGTGCCCATGCGCCAAGCCCAGTTCAGCCTCCGTGGCGAGATTTCGGAACTCCTGAGCAAGGTCGCCCAGAAAGGCAAACTGGACGAGGCCCTGGGACACATCGACCGCGAGCGGTTCCTGCAAATGCTCAGCAGTTTCGGCCAGCTTCAGCGCTCACCCGACGGTCGCTATCGCTACGACCCCCAGGATCCCAGCTTTCTCGGCTTTCCGTGGACGGGCTATGCGGAAGAGCCCGGGGCGGGCCTCGATGCCGGCCAAAAGACCCAGCGCATTCCCCTCGACAAGATCGTCCGTTCCGACATCTGGAGCAGCGACAACCAGCTCCTGTTCAACAACCTCCAGTATTACTGGCAAAGCAGTCTGCTGCAGCCCTCGGGCGGCATGGACATGATCTGGAAGGCATTCCTGAAGCAGGGCGTTCCCGGCGGCAAGACCGTCGGCGACCTGATAATCTTAGACAGTCCGGTCAAGAGCCTGCGCAACACCGCCACCGGCGTCGAGGTCATCCACGGGGACGGCGTCGTCGACAGCGCCGATTTCTGCGTTTCGACCATGGCACCGATCCAGCTCGTCCGGGTCGGCAAGGGCTTGTCCACCAGTTTCGTCAACGCCCTGGCCGACATCGCCTACGAACCGGCGACCAAGGTCGGCTGGGAGACCAAAAACCGCTTCTGGGAAACCAAGGACCGCATCTACGGCGGCATCAGCTTCACCGATGATATCATCAGCCAGATCTGGTACCCCTCAGAGGGCTTCCACCAGCCGACCGGCGTCCTGACCGCCGCCTACAATCGCGGCGACGATGCCCTGGCCTTCGGCAAGCTCCCAATCGGGGAGCGGTTCGAACTGGCCCTTCAGGGCGGCGAGAAGATTCACCCGGGTGATTACCGGCGCAACATAAACATGGACACGGCCCTAGCCGTCGCCTGGCAGAACATGCCGCACTTCATCGGCGGCTGGGCCAACGACACGTGGGAGACCCGTCCGACCTCCTACAAGCGGCTCAACCAGGCCGATCCCGAGGGTCAGATCTACCTGGCCGGGGATTTCTTAAGCTACTGGCCGGGCTGGCAGGAAGGCGCCCTCGGCGCCGCCGAACTGGCCTTCAAGCAAATCGCCGAGCGGGTGACGAAGGGTTGAAGGTTATCTGGGAAATGTCGGTTAATTTAGCCATCGGGAGGGAGCATGATCATGCCGGCATTACGCAAACGGATTAGAGTGAACACAACCCGCACCGCCAGCTTGAGCTCCCCCTACTCCGCCTGCTCCTCGGCCCCCTCTTCCGGCGCGCCGTAGCCGCCGCCGCCCGGAGTCTCGATGACGAAGACGTCGCCCGCGCCCATCTCGACCTTGGCGATGCCGGAGAGCGCGACGCGGCCGCCGTCGGCGCGCTCGAGGAAGTTGCGCCCCACCGCCCCGGGCCTGCCGCCGGCCACGCCATAGGGCGGCACCCTGC
>JADFPK010000258.1 GCA_022562375.1 Pseudomonadota bacterium | reverse complement strand
GCGAATCGGATATCGTCGGCCGTCTCGGCGGCGATGAGTTCGGCGTCATCCTGACCAACGCCGACAGGGTGGTGGCCAGCGAGAAGGCGGCGTTCCTGGCCGCCGAGATCCAGGCCCGGCCGATGGAGTGGGAAGGCAAGCGCCTCAAGCTCGACGTCGCCCATGGCGCCTACACCTTCAGGGGCGGCGACGACGTCGCCAAGGCCCTGGACGAGGCCGACCGCGACATGTACGCCCGCAAGCAAGGCGCCAAGGGCGCCGCCTGAGCGGCCGCGGCCGTTCCCGTTAAGACGCCCTTACACCGCCGCTGCTTGCATCGCTCACCGATGCTTCTACTATGCGCGTATCGTTGGAGATGTCGGCCGGGCCCGTTCCGTACCGATTTTGTGGTTCGTGATCGGCTTGGTGCGACCCAACATCGGGGCGAAATATATCAATGGGCAGGCGAAGGATGAGACCCAAGCATATCGCGGTCGCATCACTGATGTTCGCGGCGGCGTGCAACACCACCGCGACGATGGAATTGCCTACGGTCGAAAAGAAAGACCTGATCGAGGTTACCGAACCGACCGAAAAACAGGCGTCATTCGCGCTCAGCAAGATCGTCGCCAACATCAAGCGTGGCACCATTATCGCCCACTTCCCCGCCGCCGGCGTCGAGGGCACCGACGGATATCTTTGTAACTACAAGCATATGGGCGACTCGACGCTGGAGTGGGGAACCGGCACCGCGGTTCTCGGCAACTGGAGCTCCGAGCTGGGCGAGGTCTTCTACCAGGCTTTGAACTCGAAGGGCCTGAATATCGCCGGCAGCCCGACCGAAATGTTCCGCCGGTCGGAAGCCGTCTACTCGGCGGAGTATCTGGTCGGGGCGCGAATTACCAAAATCAGCGGCAATATTTGCCAAAGTCACCACTGGTGGGATGGCCGCCCGCTCGACGAATACTCGGGAGAGATGTTCGTCGACGTCGAATGGACAATTTTTTCATCCATCCTTCAACGCCGGGTTCTCAAGACCAGCACCCAAGGTTACTTCAAGCAGGTCAAGGCCAAACGGAATGGCATCGTCCTGGCTTTCCACGAGGCCTTCGCGATCGCCGCCGAGAACCTGCTGACGTCTCAAAGATTTGTCGATATTGCCAGCGGCAAGGCGCCGGTCGACATCGCCTCGAGCCCCGGCCCGGTTAGATATTTTTTCGCCAAAAAACTGAGCTCGAAAAGCCTGAAAAAACGAATTGAGACCGTCCTATCCTCGGTGGTGACGGTACGTCTCGGGCTCGGGCATGGGTCGGGTTTCGTGATCAGTGAAAACGGTTTGATCCTGACCAATCAACACGTCGTTGGCGACAGCAAACGCGTTGGCATCGTGCTCAGCAATGGAATCGAAATCGAAGGTATGGTGTTGGCCCGCAACGCAGGAAGGGACGTGGCGCTCATCAAGATCCCACTCCGGGTGCCATCGTACCTTCCGGTGCGGTTAGAGCGGCCGGCGCGCCTCGAGAAGACTTTTGTCATCGGCACCCCGATCAAAGCAGGTCTCAGATCGACCGTGACATCGGGTGTCGTCAGCGCCATACGTATCGAGCCAAGATCGGGGCTCTCGTTCATTCAATCCGACGCGGCCATATCGCCGGGCAATAGTGGCGGGCCCTTGCTCGATGAAAACGGCAATGTGATCGGGATTAGCGTTATAAAATTCATCGGGAATTCCAGTGAAGGACTGAATTTGTTTATTCCTATCGATGAAGCGCTCGAGGCGCTCAATCTAAAGCCAAAACCGGCTTCATCCCGATGATCCGCTTGCTGGAATCAAGGGTTGTTTTGACCGCCGTCCCACCCATCTCAAGCCTTGCGAAAATAGTTACATCGTAGACTCTGGACCGAAGCCCCCATGGCGGCGGCTCGGGATCACGGCCGGCCTGACATGGCGGCGAGGGTGGACCCGGCGCCGTCAAGGCGGGCGCGGGGTGGATTCTAAATACGCTCCTCGCGGGGATTGAAGATTCGCGGCGCCATCGGCGGATGTTTCAGCGGCGGTATCGGCGGCGGAACGATCTCGATGTTGAGATCGCCCCATTCCTGAAGGCTTCTCCGGTAAAACGGGTTCTCGAGGACGATGGTCGAATTGCCGCCCGCCGCCTCGTCCACCGCGTCTTCGAGCCTCTCCGCCAGCTTCATGTTCCAGGGAACGACGTAGTAACGCGGCTCGAACGACCCCTCGGGGCGCAGCCAAAGATAAATCGACTCCTCCTCGTGCAGGCTGACGCCGAGCACGATCGCCTTCTGCACGCTTCGCTCGAACCATTCGAAGCTCATCGGCTTCGGCTTGCTCAGCATCCCTATCAGCTGCAGGTAGACGACGGGGATAAAGAGCGTGGTGATCACCACCGCGAGCACCCGGAGACCGGCCGGCCTGGGGGCCCAGATGGCGATCGTCGCCAGCGCGGCGGCGATCGCGATGGCGCCGGCGAAGACATAGAACAGAATATCCATCGGTTTTCCCCCGTTATCATTGGCCCGTGATCAGCGACCTTCGAAGGGTGCTGACGCTGCCTGGCACGAGGTCGCCATCGCCGGTCAGCTTGAAGCGAAAGGCGGTCTCTTCCTGGTTT
>JADFPK010000257.1 GCA_022562375.1 Pseudomonadota bacterium | reverse complement strand
TTACAGGAGCCGTGAATACCAAAGGACCTTTGGTATAACGTCCCGGCCCCTATGACCGCTTGCGGCGTACCGGTCCCGGGCTTAAGTTGTCCGCGCAAGGCTCCTCTTCGCGCGCTCCCGTAAGGGCGCGCGCAGGGGGGGCATCGGTGACCCGTCGGCGGAGGTGGCGATGAACGAAGACGTCTTCAACATGGAAGTCCGTAAGTTCCTCAAGAAGGTCGGGGTGACCTCGCAACGCGAGATCGAGACCGCCGTGCGCGCCGCCCTCGCCGACGGCACGCTGGCGCCGGGCGCGACGATCAAGGCACGGGTGACGCTGACGCTCGAAGGGCTGGGCGTGAGCCACCAGATCGACGGCGACATCAGCCTCGGCTAGTCCCCTCCCGGCCCGTATTGGGGCGCCAGGGACAGACGAGGCGAAGGAGGCGATTGTGGGGGGCCACGCGCTCGCGGCGGCGGCCGTATGCCGGCCCGGCGCCATCCCGCCGGAGCGGGAAGATGTGCCGAAGACCTAAGGGTTTCAGCGCTTTCGCGCTTCTCCGCGAGCAAAACAGCCGGGCCGGTGAATAAGCCTTGTTGACCCTATCCATGCCAGATATTATCGAACCCAGTTAGAAGTCGTATGATGTCCCAAGGCCGGCGCGGGTGCGCCGTTCCATTATCAAGGGCGTTAATTCGAGGTTGAACGTTGGCTTTTCTCGGGGCGCAACCGGACCGAGAGCCGGAAATTACGGGGCCAGCGAAGACCATAGAAAAAGTCAGGGAGACCTATCATGAAGCTATTCTCCAAGATCATCGGCGCGTTGGTACTGGCGGGATTCGTCCTGCCGGGCGCGTCATCCAACCTTCCGGCCGCCGAGTATCCCAGCAAGGCCATCACCTGGGTCGTGCCCTTCCCCGCCGGCGGCGGCACCGACCGCTGGTCGCGCATCATGTCGGCGGGGGCCTACGACACCTGGGGCGTCGACTGGAGGGTGCGCAACGTGCCCGGGGCGTCCGGCGTGAAGGGCTGGAAGTACCTCCTGGACCGGCGGGCCGACGGCCACACCATTCTGATGGCGAGCCCGACGCCGATCCTGGCGCTGGCCCGCGAGACCAAGCCGATCCTCGATGCCGCGAAGGACATCAAGATCTGCGCCCTGATCGGCTTCTTCCGGCCGAACATCGCGATCCAAAAGGACGCGCCGTACAATGATCTCAAATCGCTGGTCGCCTACGCCAAGAAGAACCCGGGCAAGGTGGTGGTCGGCGGCTCCGGCTCGAACACGCTGGGGGCGGCGATCCTGTTCAAGCAGCTCGGCGTTAAGATGACCTACGTGGTCTACCCGGGCACCGGCAAGACCATGGCCGACTTCCTGGGCGGGCACATCGACATCGGTGTGGCCCCCGACGAGATCCTGCTGGGCCTGGCGCCGGAGAAGGTCACGGTGATCGCCACCTCGAGCAACAAGCCCCACCCGAAGGGCTACGAGAAGGCGGTCGGCAACAAGGTCCCGCAGCCCAAGGACATCGGCCTCGAGAGGGCCTTCGAGGGCCTGCGCTGGGTGGGCGTCCATCCGAAAACGCCGGACGCGGTCTGCCAGAAGATTTCGGACAACATGAAGAAGCTCCTGAAATTCAAGGCGGTGGCGAAGCTGTTGAAGAAGATCGGGGCGCAGCCCATCCACACGCCGATGGCACAGGCCCAGAAGGAGTTCAAGGCGATGGTGGAGAGCACCATTGACGCCGCGGGTCTCCTGGGCAAGGCCAAAGGCAAGTGATGACGGGTTCGACCGAATTCGCACATGACTCTTGACCGAACACGAACTCAGGCCGAACGCTTTGTTCGGCCTGAGTTTCGTTCGTCGTGAGCGAGAGGAAGGGGACCGTGTCCGACGAATCGCCAAACCAAGCCCCACAAACCGCGAGCTGGTGGAAGACCAACCAGGGCGCGGGCACCGTCATGACGGGCTTCTTCGCCCTCATTCTGCTTTACGTCCTTTTCCTCACCGACGCCTTCCGCCCGCTGCGCGACGGCTTCCTGCTGGGGTTCTTCCCGATTATGACCGCGGCGATGTGCGTCGGCTTCGCCGCGCTCTTGCTGGTCGACCGCCTGCGCAAGAAGGTCATTCCCGATTACGCGCGGCTCGACTGGAAGTTCGTCGGCTTCGTGGTCGGGGCCATCGCCTGGTGCGGCGTCTTCTTCTGGTTCCTGGTGAAAATCGGCTTCGTGGTCACCGCGCCGATCTTCATGTTCGGGCTGATCTACTCCCTGGGGCTTCGGCCGGCACGCACCGCCTTCCTGGCCGGCTTCGCGATCAGCGCCACCGTGTTCGCCATCTTCTGGATCATCGGCGCCAGGCTGCCCATCGGGCCGGAGTGGCTGATGGAGGAGTGGGGGCTGCCGGTCGTCTACTGATCGGCTGACCTGCGGGGACGAGGAGAACACCCATGGAGGTCAATTTCGAAGCCCTGGCGGTGGCCGCCGACCTGGTTTTCCAGTGGAAGACCCTCATGTGGATCGCCATCGGCATCTTCATGGGCATCGCCGGGGGCGCCATGCCGGGCCTGACCGCGGCGACGACCATGGCGCTGTTTTTGCCGCTCGCCGCCCAGAGGTCGCTCGGGCCGGC
>JADFPK010000256.1 GCA_022562375.1 Pseudomonadota bacterium | reverse complement strand
CGAGATGAGCCAGAAATTATCGCCGCCGAGGGAATTCATGTGGGGATAGACGACGGCGATGGTGGCCGCCGCCGCGACCATCGCCTCGATCGCGTTGCCGCCCTCGCGGAGCACGCGAAGCCCGGCCCCGGCCGCCAGATGGTGGGGGGCGACGACCATCCCCCGCATGGCCCTGGGCGTCTGCAGCATGAAGTGGACCTCAGGTATCCCCGGCGCCGGATGATTGCCGCTTGGCGCCGGATTTCGCCCGAGCCTCATAGCAGAAAAAGCGGCCACGGGCCACGGGGGCGATGGCGCCGCCGGCACGGCGGACCGATGATAAGCGCCTCTTGCAACCGAGGCCGGAGAATTTCATCATGGCCGAAGCGATCGCCATCCGTCGGGCGGGCGCGGCCGGTGGCCGGAATTTGGAAGAACAGGGCATTATCGGGAGGATGAGATGAAAACACGCGCAGCCATCGCGTTCGAGGCCGGCAAGCCGCTGGTCATCGAGGAAGTCGACCTCGAAGGGCCGAAGGCCGGCGAGGTTCTGGTCGAGATCAAGGCGACCGGCGTCTGCCACACCGATGCCTTCACCTTGTCGGGCGACGATCCGGAAGGGGCGTTCCCGGCGATCCTCGGCCATGAGGGGGCGGGCGTCGTGCTCGAGGTCGGCGACGGCGTCGCCTCGGTGGCGCCGGGGGATCACGTGATCCCGCTCTATACGCCCGAATGCCGGCAGTGCGAGTTCTGCCTGAACCCGAAGACCAACCTCTGCCAGGCCATCCGCGCCACCCAGGGCAAAGGCGTGATGCCCGACGGGACCTCCCGCTTCTCCCACGGTGGCGGGACGATCCTGCATTACATGGGGTGCTCCACCTTTTCCAACTTCACGGTCCTGCCGGAGATCGCCGTGGCCAAGGTGCGCAAGGACGCGCCCTTCGACAAGATCTGTACTATCGGCTGCGGGGTCACCACGGGCCTCGGCGCGGTGTTGTTCGAAGCCAAGGTCGAACAGGGCGCCAACGTCGTCGTGTTCGGCCTCGGCGGCATCGGTCTCAACGTCGTACAAGGCGCCCGCATGGCCGGCGCCAACAAGATCATCGGCCTCGACATCAACCCGGCGAAAGCGGAACTGGCGAGGAAATTCGGCATGACCGATTTCCTGAACCCGGAGGAAGAGGCCAACGTGGTCGAGGCGATCATCGATCTGACCGGCGGCGGCGCCGATTATTCCTTCGAATGCATCGGCAACGTCGACACCATGCGTGACGCGCTCGAATGCTGCCACAAGGGCTGGGGCGAATCGCTGATCATCGGCGTCGCCGGCGCCGGCCAGGAAATCTCCACCCGGCCCTTTCAACTGGTGACCGGGCGGGTGTGGCGCGGCACCGCCTTCGGCGGCGCCCGTGGGCGCACCGACGTGCCGAAGATCGTCGATTGGTACATGGACGGACGCATCGACATCGACGATTTGATCACCCACACGATGCCGCTGGATGAGATCAATTCGGCGTTCGATCTCATGCACGAAGGCAAATCGATCCGCTCCGTGGTGCTCTACTGATGGCCGCGGTGGCCCTTGGTGTCGCGGTCCCGGCGATCAGTCGCTGAACCAGGTGTCGATAACCCACTGGGTGATGAAGCCCTCGAACAGGATCTGTCCCAGAACCACCACGAGAAGGAGATACAACGCCGTCCACACCGACGCCGTCACCACCAACGAGAGCCTCAGCGACTCCCTGGCATAGAAGCGCAGGAAAGCGAACAGGAAGATGGCGATGCCGATCCAGAAGCCGAACAAAAGGGTCATGGCGAGCAGGAAGAAGAAGTAGGAGAACAACAGTGACTCCCGCCGGAAGCGGCTTTTCGCCATGACGCTGTGGTCTTCGACCAGGACCTCCAGCTTCTCCTTGACGATGTCCGCCTCGATCTCCACCTTCGCGTGCTTGGAGATCTCGTCCATGTATCTTTCGAAGTCGGTCCTGGGATCGATCGCGCCGCCGGCCTTCTTGTAGTCCTCGATGTCGGTGAAGATGAGGAGCCCGGTGATCGCCATCCCCGGGATGCCGATGACATAAGGCAGGAAGTAGGCGGGCCAGGAATAGCCGGTGGCGACGTACACCATGCCGACGAAGATGGAGAACAGCAGGACGGTGAACAGGGTCTTGCCGTGAAAGAGCGCCTGTAAGGTGGTGGTCTCGATCACCGTCGGCGCCGCTTGATCGATGCCGGTCTCCGGCGCCTTCTTGCGGCCGCGATAGACGGCGAAGCCGATGGTGATGACGATCATGGCCATGAGCACGATGGACAGCGGACGGACGAAGAAATCCCACCGCCACAGGGACCAGGCCTTGTGCAGGGATGTTTCGGCGATGCCGCCCAGTATGATGCCGATGGCGAAAGGCGGCCGCGGCCAGTCGTACTTCAACAATCCGTAGCCGATGGTGCTGAGGATGCCGAGCATGACGACGTTTTCCCACTGGCCCTTGGCGAGCAACGTGCCGAGAACGGTGATGATCAGCACGATGGGGATCAGGATCCCGCCCCTGATGAAGATGAGCAACGCCACCCAGCGGGTGATGAAGAGCAGGATCACCACCGCCAGCAGGTTGGAGACCACCAGCGCCCAGATCAGGATCCACAC
>JADFPK010000049.1 GCA_022562375.1 Pseudomonadota bacterium | reverse complement strand
CCAAGGCGGCGCTGATCCATCTGACCAAGACCATGGCGGTGGAGCTCGCCCGCCACGGCATCCGGGTCAACGCCATCGCGCCAGGCTATGTCGAGACCGATCTCAACCGCGACTTCCTGGCCGGCCCGGCCGGCGAAGCTCTCGTCAAACGGGTGCCGTTGCGCCGCTTCGCGCGGCCCGAGGACCTCGATGCGGTGTTGCTCCTCCTCGCCTCCGAAGCCGGCAGCTACATGACCGGCAGCATCGTCACCGTCGATGGCGGGCTCGGCCTCAGCGCGCTATAACCGACGTTCGCGACGCCTCTAGCCGAAGGATCGCCCGCCATGGACTTCTCCCTGCCGCCCGAGATCGAGAGCTTCCGCCGGCGCGTCCGCGCCTTCGTCGCCGAGAACATCGTACCGCTGGAAAGCGACGCCGCCAACTTCGATCCCCATGAGAACATCGCGGAAGAGGTGCTCGGGCGTGTTCGCCAGGAGGTCAAGGCGGCGGGTCTATGGGCGCCGCAGATGCCGAAGGAACGCGGCGGGCAGGGCCTGGGGATGGTCGGCCTCGCCGCCTGTTACGAGGAGATGGGACGGTCGATCTTCGGACCCGTCTGTTTCAACGCCGCCGCGCCCGACGACGGCAACATGCTCCTGCTCGACAAGGTGGCGACCGAGGCGCAGAAGGAACGCTGGCTGCAGCCCATCATCGACGGCGAGGCGCGGTCCGCCTTCGCCATGACCGAGCCCATGCCGGGCGCCGGTTCCGACCCGTCGGCGATGCGGACCACCGCGACCCGGCGCGGCGACGGCTGGGTGATCGACGGCCACAAATGGTTCATCACCGGGGCCGGCGTGGCCCGCCACTTCATCCTCATCGCCCGCACCTCGGACGACCGCCGCAAGGGCCTGACGGCTTTTCTGTTCGACGCCGGCCAACCGGGCTGGGAGATCACCCGCCGCATTCCGATCATGGGCCCGGAAGAGCATGGCGGGCACTGCGAACTGAAATTCGACGGCCTCGAGATAAGCGACGAGAACCGGCTGATGGCCGTGGGAGAGGGGTTGAAGGTGACCCAGATCCGCCTCGGCAGCGCCCGGCTCACCCATTGCATGCGTTGGCTGGGGATGGCGAAACGGGCGCTCGAGGAGTGTTTCGCCTACGTCAAGGAGCGCCAGAGTTTCGGCGCCCCCCTGGCCGAGCATGAAGGGGTGCGGTGGTTGCTCGGCGAGGCGGCGATGGGGATCGAGATCGGCCGCCTCCTCACCATGCGGGCGGCGGCGAAGCTCGACAGCGGCGATTTCGCCCGCAAGGAGGTGTCGATGGCGAAGATCGCCGTCGCCGAGGTGCTGCACCAGGCGGTCGACACGGCGATCCAGCTGATGGGCGCCCGTGGCTACTCCAAGGACACGCCGCTCGAATGGATGTACCGCTACGCCCGCCAGGCGCGGCTGGTCGACGGCGCTTCGGAGATCCACAAGATGGTGCTGTCGCGCGCGCTGTTGAGCGACGGCATCGACTTCTGGGGCTGGGATTGACCGAGCGCGAGAGCAACCCGGCCGGCTGGGGCAGAGCACTCGGCGCCTTCATCGCCACCGAGGCCGGCGCTAGTCGGGCCCGGCTGGAAAATTGGCGGCGGCTGGTCGGCGGCGCCATCCGGGAGAACTGGGCCGTCACCGTCACCATCGCCGGCGGACCGCATGGTGGCAGCCATGAGCTGGTGCTGCGCACCGATGCCTCATCATCGATTGCGGAAAGCCGGCCGCTCGACCAGGAGTTCGCGCTGCTCAAGGCGGCCCACGGCGCCGGCGTCGCGGTCCCCGAGCCCTTTTGGCACAACCCCGACGCCGGCGTCATCGGCCAGCCGTTCTATCTGATGGGCCGGCTCGCCGGCGTCGCCCTTGGCAACCGCATCGTCAGGGACGGACCCCACGAGGCGCTGGCCGAACGGCTGGCGGCGGAGCTCGCCAAGATCCACGCCATCACCCCGCCGCGCCGGGACCTCGATTTTCTCGACCCGCCGCGGGACGGCCCGGCGCTCGACGCCGTGGCCAAATACCGCGCGCGGCTCGACCGCGAGCCCGAGCCCCATCCGGCCCTCGAGTGGGGCCTGCGCTGGCTGCAGACCCAGGCGCCGGCGGCCGGGGAGATCGTGCTCGCCCACCGTGACTTTCGCACCGGCAACTACCTGGTCGACGGCGGCCGGCTTAGCGGTATCGTCGATTGGGAGTTCGCCGGCTGGAGCGATCCGCTGGAGGACATCGGCTGGTTCTGCGCCCGGTGCTGGCGCTTCGGCGCGCCCGCCAGGGAGGCCGGCGGCATCGCCCGGCGCGAAATATTCTACCGCGCCTACGAAACCGCGTCCGGCCGGGCGATCGACCGTGAAACCGTGCCTTATTGGGAGGCGATGGCGCATGTCCGCTGGGCCATCATCGGCCTGCAGCAAACCGGCCGCCACCGCTCCGGCGACGAGCCGAGCCTGGAGCTGGCCCTCATCGGGCGGCGGATGGCGGAATTGGAATACGAGATCCTCGGCCTGACGGGAGTGGCGTGATGCGCGACAAACCGACCGCCGCCGAGCTCCTCGCCATCGCCCGCGAGACGCTGCTTGGCGAGCTGCTGCCAAACTCACCGGACGCACAAAGGTACAACGCCCTCATGGTCGGAGCGGCGATGGCCATCGCCGCCCGCGAGGCCGAGGCCGGGGATAGGGCGCTGGTGGCGGAAGGCGAAGCGCTGGCGGCGCTCTATGGCGAGGCCGGGGTCGCGGACGAGCCGCTGGAAGCGGCGCTTGGCCGGTTGAACCGCCGCTTCGCCGCCGATTTGCGCGCCGGCGCCTTCGATGCCCCGGGCGCGCGCCAGGCCGCGGCCTTGCGGCTGCTCCGCGAGGTGACGATGGCGAAGCTCATGGAGTGCAACCCGAAATACCTCGAGGGCGAGGGTTAGGCGCCGCGCCCCCCCGGCAGCGGAATTTGACTGGGACCACGGGTACGATACAGTCGCGCCCAGGGAACGGACCGGGACCGACAGGAACAACCATGCCGCATTCGACCTACCTTCCGGAAAAGATGGGGGCCGCCGTCATCGAGCCGCAAGGCGCCTTCGAGGCCGGCTCCTTCGCCTCCTTCACCCTCACCTACACGGCGGGGCTTTTCGGCATCGATGACACCGGCAGCATCAAGATCGCCCACCGCTTCGCCAGCGACATGGGCAGGCCCCAGTTCGACCACCCCGAGGCGCCCAACTACGTCACCGTCGAGGCCTCCAACCAGGCCGTGCTCGACGTCCGCTACGACATCAAGAACAACATCCGCCCATGGGATAAAACCTTATATATCAAGGTGGTACAGGGCTTCCTGCGGGAAGGAGACAGGATCGTCGTGCGCTACGGCGACAGGCGCCGGGGATCGCCCGGCATCCGCCTGCAGACCTTCTGCGAGGATAGCTTCGAGTTCCGGGTGTTGGTCGACGCCATCGCCACCTACAATTACGTCGAGCTGCCGGGATCACCGGTGATCGCCATCGTCGCCGGACCGCCCGCCGTCTGGAAGGCGGTGCTGCCGACGCTCAAGCGCTTGGGCGAGCCCTTCGAACTCAGGCTCAAGGGCGAGGACAAGTGGGGCAATCCGAGCGACAGGTGCGAGGGCACGTTCGGGCTCCGGGCCGAGGGGCCGATCACCGGCCTGCCCGAAAGCGTCACCTTCAGCCCCGGCGAATTCTCCCGCGCCATCGAAGGCCTCGGTGCCTCCACGCCAGGGGACGTGCGCATCGAGATGATCGATGCCGACGGCAAGCCGCTCTGCCGGTCCAATCCCTTGCGCATCGAAACCGAGCCCGCTCTCCTCCCCTTCTGGGGCGATCTCCACGGCCAGTCGGAGGAGACCATCGGCACCAACTCGGCGCGCGATTACTTCGCCTTCGCCCGCGACAGGGCGTACCTCGACGCCTGCTGCCACCAGGGCAACGATTTCCAGATCACCACCGGCTTCTGGAACCATCTCAACGGGCTCAGCGAAGAGTTCAACGAGGACGGCCGGTTCGTCGTCTTTCCCGGCTATGAATGGTCGGGCAACACCGGGCTCGGCGGCGACCGCAACGTCTTGTTCATGGAAGAGGGACGGCAAATCCGCCGCTCCTCCCACGCCCTCGTCGACGATCTTTCCGACATCGAGACCGACGTCAATTCGGCGGGCGAGTTGTTCGCGTCCCTCGCCGATGAGGACTGCGTCGTCTTCGCCCATGTCGGCGGGCGCTACGCCGATATTGTCATGGCCCATGATGTCCGCCTCGAGCGCTCGGTCGAGGTCCATTCGGCCTGGGGCACCTTCGAATGGATCGTGCAAGACGCCTTCGAGCAGGGCTATCGCGTCGGCATCGTCGCCAACAGCGACGGCCACAAGGGACGCCCCGGCGCCAGTTACCCCGGCGCCACCCTGTTCGGCGCCTATGGCGGGCTGACCTGCATGCTGGCGCCGGAGTTGAGCCGCCGTGGGCTCATCGAGTCGTTGCGCCAACGCCACCATTACGCGACGACGGGATGCCGCATGATCCTCGATGTCCGCGCCCGCTTCGATAATGGCGCCGAGCGGTTCGATGAGGACCCCGCGCTCGGCGCCGGCGGCAGCCGAAAGGTGTCCGAAGCGATGATGGGCGACATCGTCGGATGCGCCGATGGCGAGGTCACGTTCGCCGTCGAGGCGGTGACATCGGCGCCGATAGAGCGCATGGAGATCCGCAACGGGATCGAGACCCTGGAAACCGTCCGCCCTTACGGGGAGGCCGATCTCGGCAAGCGCATCCGGGTGATCTTCGAGGGCTCCGAATATCGGGGCCGCGGACGCCAGACCATCTGGGACGGCGGCGCCAGGCTCAGTGGCAACCGTATCGAGCGGGTCGGGCCGATCAACTTCTACAATCTCGAGAAGACGGTGGATCAACCGGACGAGGCGACGCTCAACTGGAAGGCGCTGACGACCGGCGGTTTCGTCGGCTTCGATCTGTGGCTCGCGGATCGTGACGCCGGGACCCTCGATATCGAGACGGCCCTGGTCCAATGCCGGCTGGCGATCTCCGACATCGGTCTCGAGGACAGCAAATTCGAGGCCGGCGGCATCGGCCGCCGGGTCCGCGTCTTTCGTCTGCCCGACGATAACGGCGCCATGAGGCTCGATGTGGAACGCCGGATCACGCTCAAATCCGGCGCCGATAACGCGCTCTACGTCTGCCTGACCCAGGAGGACGGGCACCAGGTCTGGTCGAGCCCGATCTACGTCATCGAATAGGAACCGGCCAGGTTTTCGGGAGACGACTACCGTCGGACGCCGGGCCGGCGGTGTGCTTACCGGCCACCCCATTATTCATCCGACGATTCATATGCGGGAAATAACGCGGCAAGTATTGGAAGGTTAATTTATTGTTTGTCCAATGTTTATTGCCAAGGAAAATGGGTTAAGCGTTGATTAAGCGTTGATTAAGCATTGCAGCGTAAAATTTAACTTAAGTGATTCTGAAACTATCGACGCCAGGCTATTGCAGATCGCGGCCACATTTCGGCGCATCATTCCGTTTGCCGGCTCCTCCTCCGAAGAGGCGGGGCCGGAGATGCCTTTTGGCGTCCGCTTCAAGGCGTGGTGGAACGGCGAAGACCCGCAAACGCTGATCGAGACTCCTGAGGGAGACGAAGACGGCGACGAGAAAGACATCGACCGGGATGAGGCCGACCGGGAGGACGCCGAGGGGGAAGAGACGGACGGGGATGAGGAGGAAAAGCTTTCCTTCTCCTTCCGCTTCAAGGCCTGGTGGGAAGGGTTTAACGCCGAGGAGCGGGCGCAAACCCTCCGCGAAGCCGAAGACGCCGAGGGATCCGAGGGGTCCGGTGAGACCAACTTCTCTATCCGCGTCCGCTTCCTGGCGTGGTGGCAAGGGAAAACCGAAGAAGTGGCGGCTGAACTCGGCATCGAGGACGAGAGCCTGCAGGACACCCTGGCGAAGAAATCCGTCGCCGGAGTCGCCAGCCTCGAGTTCAAGGCGGAAGAAGCCGCCCCCGAGATAACCGACAAGAACTGGCCGGCGGAGCGCATCAAGATCGCGGAAACCATTTGGGGCGCCGGCTTCATCGGCCCTGGCGGTAGCGAGTACGTCCTCAAGTTGGTCAAGCCGTTCGGCATGAACTCGTCGATGAACGTGCTCGATCTCGGCGCCGGCCTCGGCGGGCCTGCCCGCGCCGTCGCGGAGGACTCCAAAGCCTGGCTGATGGGCATGGAGGGCTCCGATGCCCTCGCCGCCGCCGGCATGGAGCTTTCGACGAAAGCCGGCATGTCGAAGAAAGCGCCGGTCAACCACACCGACTTCGAGACCGTCGAACTACGGCCCAATTTCTTCGACCGGGTCTTCTCCAAGGAGGTTCTCTTCACCGTCGCCGACAAGGAGCGCCTGTTCAAGATGATCTTCACGGCGCTGAAGAACGAAGGTCAGTTCGTCTTCACCGACTACATGGTGCGCGAGCGCGGCGCCGAGTCCCAAGCGGTCAAGGACTGGATAGCACACGAGCCGGTTCAGCCCCACCTCTGGTCCCCGGATCGGACAGAGGCCTATCTCAAACACCTCGGCTTCGATATCCGCGTCGTCGAGGACATCACAAAGGGCGCGCGGCAGAGAATTTTCAAAGGTTGGAAGAAGTTCATCGACACCCATGAACCCGGCAGCATCGCCGATGAACTGGCCCCGAGCCTGGTCGACGAGGCCGAGCATTGGGCGCGGCGTGTCACCGCGCTCGACAGTGGCAATATCCGCGTGTACCGGATCTATGCCCTCAAACCCAAGAAGTAATCCGCCGGGCCTCATTCGGCGCCCTCGGCGCGCTTCCGCCCGCCCAGGCGTTGACAGATGGCCCCCGGCCCCCTATTTTCCTGGCCTCGCCACGGCGGGCGAGCCAGAGCGCGTTTTCAAGGGTCCCGTGACATGAAGGTTTTGAATTCCCTGAAATCGGCCAAGCGCCGGGACAAGTCGTGCCGGATCGTGCGCCGGCGCGGCCGCGTTTACGTCATCAACAAGCGCAATCCCCGCCTCAAGGCGCGCCAAGGTTAATCCGGCCCCGGCTTCCCGGGGCCGCTTCCGTTCGGCGATCGGCTTCGCCGGCGGTTTCGACCGGCGAGGCGCGTTCAGCAGCCCGCCTCGACCTCGGCGATGCGGAGGATATTGGTGGTTCCCGAAATACCGAAGGGGACACCGGCGGTGATCACCAGACGGCTTCCGGTCTCGGCGAATTCCTCGCGAAAGGCGATGTGGACGCCCTTATCCACCATATCGGAGAAACTCTCGACGTCGGCGGTGTGGACCGAATGGACCCCCCAGCCCAGCACCAGACGCCTGGCCGTGGCGATGTCGCCGGTCAGGCCCAGGATCGGCACGCCGGGGCGTTCCCGCGAAGCGCGCAACGTGGTCGAGCCTGAAGTGGTGAAGGTCACGATGGCGACCGCCGAGACCGTCTCGGCCGCCTGACGCGCGGCGGCGGTAATGGCGTCCGACGTGGTGGCTTGGGGCTCGGGGTGGTGGGCGTCCATGATCGTGCGGTAAAGGGGGTCGGCTTCCACCCGTTTGATGATCCGTTCCATCATCGCCACCGCTTCGACGGGATAGTCCCCTGTCGCGGTTTCCTCCGACAGCATCACCGCGTCGGCCCCGTCATAAACGGCGGTGGCGACATCCGATGCTTCGGCCCGGGTCGGGGCGGGCGCATGGACCATGGAATCGAGCATCTGGGTGGCGACGATCACCGGCTTGCCGGCCAGGCGGCAGGCCCGGATGATCCGCTTCTGCAGGCTCGGCACCTCCTCGGGCGGCATCTCGACGCCGAGATCGCCGCGCGCCACCATGACGGCATCCGACAGCTCGATGATGTCGTCGAGACGGACCATCGCCAGGGGTTTCTCCAGCTTGGCCATGATGGCGATTCTACCGTCGACAAGGTCGCGGACGGCGGCGACATCTTCCGGCTGCTGGATGAAGGACAACCCCACCCAGTCGGCCCCGTTGTCGAGGGCGAATTCGAGGTCCCCGCGGTCCTTTTCCGTCAACGTCGCCACCGCCAGCACGACGTTCGGAACGTTCACCCCCTTGTGGTCCGAGATATCACCGCCGGTTATGACCTTGGTGTCGGCGAAATCCTCGCCGCATTCCTCGACCTCGAGCCGCACCTTGCCGTCATCGATCAGCAGCTCCTGTTTCGGCTTGATCGCGGCGAACACTTCCGGATGGGGCAACGGCGCGCGGACGGCGTCGCCCGGCTCGGGCGACAGATCGAGGCGGTACCTTGCCCCCTTCTCGAGGCAGACCGTGCCGCCCTTGATCTCGCCGAGGCGCAATTTCGGCCCCTGAAGGTCCATCAACAGGCCGATCGGACGGTCGCATTTCTTTTCCAGCGCCCGGATGGCCTTGATGGTATCGGCGTAACTCTCGCGGTTGCCGTGGCTGAAGTTGAGGCGAAAGACATCGGCGCCGTTTTGAAACAGCTCCTCGATGGCCTGCGGGTTCGAGGTCGCCGGTCCCAAGGTGACGACGATCTTGGCGTTTCTGTGGCGGCGCATAGGCGGAGACTACTCCTTGTCAATCACGCCTGCCAATGGTTGCTTTGACAAGCGCGGGCATTTGAAACCGACCGGCGGGGTCCGCTATAGTGAGGGCGGCGAAAGATGCCCAGTACTTACTTTCATAGGAGGATGGCACATCTGACGGCCTTGCGGGTTTTTCGGCTAGGAGCGTGGTCCGCCGTGATGCTGGCGCATCACAAGGACCGCGCGACGACGTCCGAAGGGCCCGCAAGGCCGCCCGAAGGGTCGTTTTTCGCGGCCACCGGAGGGCGTCACCGCCACTTGACGATGTCCAGACATCGCCGGCGCGACGCTTCCTACCCGGTGGCCGCGAAAAACGATCATATGTATCATCCTCCTATGAAAGTAAGTACTAGATAGAACCAAGGGGGTCCTTTACCCCGAAGGGAGATTTACGCGATGAAGATGCCCAAGCCCGACGCCGAAATCATCGCCCGGCGAAAGCAGATCGTCGGGGCGTTGCGCGATATCGTGCCGGGCGAAGGCGTGATCGAGGCAGTGGACGAGCTCAGGGCCTATGAATGCGACGGGCTTACCGCTTATCGCCAACTGCCCCTGATCGTCGTCCTGCCGAGGACCGTCGAGCAGATCTCGAAGGTGCTCGCCTACTGCCTCGCCAACGGGATCAAGGTGGTGCCCCGCGGCGCCGGCACCTCGCTCTCGGGCGGCGCCTTGCCGCTCGCCGACGCGGTGACGCTCGGGCTCGGCAAGTTCAACCGCATCCTCGATATCGACTATGACAACCGCTGCGTCGTCGCCCAGCCCGGCGTGACCAACCTCGCCATCACCGAAGCGGTCGAGCACGAGGGCTTCTACTATGCGCCCGACCCCTCGAGCCAGATCGCCTGCACCATCGGCGGCAACGTCGCCGAGAACTCGGGCGGCGTGCACTGCCTGAAATACGGGCTGACCGCCAACAACATCCTCGGGCTTGAAGTCGTGCTGATGGACGGCCAGGTGATCCGCCTCGGCGGCAAGCATGTCGGCGCCGACGGCTATGACCTCATGGGCGTGCTCACCGGCTCGGAGGGGCTGCTCGGCGTCATCACCGAGGTGACCGTCAGGATTCTCAGGAAGCCGGAGACCGCGCGCGCCTTGCTCCTCGGCTTCCCGACCATCGAATCGGCGGCCCATTGCGTCGCCGACATCATCGCCGCCGGCATCATCCCGGGCGGCATGGAGATGATGGACAGACCGGCGATCCACGCCGCCGAGGACTTCGTCCATGCCGGCTATCCGCGCGACGCCGAGGCGCTGCTGATCGTCGAGCTCGACGGCGTCGAGGCCGAGGTCGATTACCTGATCGGGCGGGTCCGGCGGATCGCCGAGGACAACGGCGCCGACTCGGTGCGGGTCAGCGCCAATGAGGAGGAGCGCCTATTGTTTTGGGCCGGGCGCAAGGCCGCGTTCCCGGCGATCGGGCGGATCTCCCCCGACTACTACTGCATGGACGGCACCATACCGAGGGGCCGGCTGCCCGAGGTCCTGACCGGCGTCACCGAACTGTCGAAGCGCTTCGGCCTTCGCGTCGCCAACGTGTTCCACGCCGGCGACGGCAATCTCCACCCCCTCATCCTCTACGACGCCAACGTACCCGGCGAGCTCGAGAAGGCGGAGGAGTTCGGCGCCGAGATCCTCAGGCTGTGCGTCAAGGTCGGCGGCGTGCTGACCGGCGAGCACGGTGTCGGGGTCGAGAAGCGGGACCTCATGGGCGAGATGT
>JADFPK010000048.1 GCA_022562375.1 Pseudomonadota bacterium | reverse complement strand
AAGATCGAGGTGGTGCAGGTGGCGATCCTCGGCCTGGTGATCCTGGGCGACACCTTGACGGCGACGGCGACGCTTGCCATCGCCGTCGCCGCCACCGGCGTCATCGCGCTGTCGGTGGGCCAGACCAGGATCACCGTCGCCTCGCTGTTCACCGGCCTGGCCGAGAAGCCGACGCTGATCGGGCTGGCTTCGGGCGCCTTCGTCGGCGGCTCGGTGGTGTTCTTCAGGGGCGCCGCCCTGGCGCTCGGCTATGACGGCTTCGTCATGGCGGCGGCCTTCACCCTCGCCGTTTCGGTGGTCATCCAGACCGTCATCATGGGCGTCTTTCTCGCCTTCAGGGAGCCGGCGACGCTGAAGGACGTCATCACCCATTGGCGCCCATCCCTCGCCGTCGGCATCGCCGGCGTGCTGGCGTCGATCGGCTGGTTCACCGCCTTCACCATCCAGAACGCCGCCTATGTGCGGGCGCTCGGCCAGATCGAACTGGTCTTCACCTTCGCCGTCTCGGTGTTCATCTTCCGCGAACGGACCAGCCGGGTCGAGGTGCTGGGGATCGGGCTGGTCGTCGCCGGAATCCTCATCCTCGTCCTCGGGCGTTGATCGGCCGCCGTCATTCGACGCGCGGTAGTGTCCTAATTTGAGGTTCGGTCCACCAATTCCTCAAGCGACCACAGCCGCCCGCTCACCCCCGCTGCCATGGCTGGGGCCATGCGCAGGCTCCGATGCATCCGCACAAAATTGTAATGCGCGAAGTACAGGGAAACCGCCGCCTGAAGGTTCTCGACCTTCTTGGAAAAGGCATTGGTCAATCGTGTGAACCGGCGGATGCTCATTCTCATACTCAGGTTTTGCCTTTCGACAATGCTGGTCGAGATATGAGACTGATCGGGATTGCCAGCAACTACATCCTTTAGCTGCTTCACTACCCTAGGCGGGCTATATCGTCCGGGGCCAATAGGTTCAGCTTCGTAAAATTTAACCGCTCTCCCGTAATCGACATCGGCACCAAAGGCCCTTTCAACGGCGTCCGCATAGGTATTCAAGGCGTCGCTCGACAACTGAACGCGATTGGCGAGCCGTCCCGAAAGGTCGTCCATGAAAGCAACGGCGTGGACGCGGGTGCGCTTCCCGACACGATAGGCAGGGACCAGCTTGGTATCGGGGTCAATCTTCACGAACGTCCACATATCGCCAACGCGATTCCGGTTATCCTCTGGTGTAACCCAACGTTGCTTCTTCTGAACGTAGGACCAGATTTCATCGACCTGAAATGCGCTCGCACGAGAGATCGCGCATCTGCTCATCCATGATCCTCGCGCAGCCTTCTCCCACTTGCACCATGAGGCGCATGATCGTGTCACGGTGAGTGTTGGTTAGCCGCTCGGTGGACCGAACGGAGTTGCCCTCGATCAAGCAATTGACGACTTGGGTGCGGCGGGTTAGGTTGAGGCGGTTCATCGATTTTGCCTTGACAAATTGCATTGCTATACCATTTATTGAGCTAATACGTGAAAATCCAGCGCAAAATGGCATTAAATTAGGCGGAGATCACGAATGTTGATCGAATTCCAAGTGACCAACTTCCGGTCCTTTCGCGACCGGCAGACCTTTTCCATGGTTGCCGACACGTTTGACCGGCATACCGACAGCAATACGTTTGACCCCAAATTGGCGTCATTCCCCAGGCTGCTGCGTTCGGGAGTCGTCTATGGCGCAAACGCTGCCGGGAAAACAAATCTCCTGCGCGCCATCCAGTATATGAAAAACCTTGTGGTAAGTTCTGCGGTGACGCCGGCTACCGCAGAGCATGAGTTCACTCCATTTGCCTTTTCTAACCAGTATAGAAAAGAACCAAGTATTTTTGAAATCACTTTTGCACATAACGGGAAGCGTTATGAGTATGGGTTTTCTATTAATGCAGAGAGGGTGTTGTCGGAACAATTAATTGAACACGTTCATGCACGGGGTAGAATTTTATTTTCTCGAAAGTATGACGGGAGGCGAAAAAAGTATAATTGGAAGTATAGCAGTTACTTAAAAGGCCAGCGCACGTCATGGAGTGAACAGACGCGAGGCAATGCGCTGTTTCTTTCAACTGCAGCACAGTTGAATAGTGTTCAATTGATGCCAGTCTTCGAGTGGTTTCAAAAGCACTTGGTTGTGATCGTTTCGGGAATTAATCTCAATGAGTCATTGACTTGGCAACTCTTACAGAAACCAAAAGGGAAGAATAAGATTTTACCTTTTCTCCGCCAAGCAGATTTCGGAATCTCTGATATTGAGGTGGATACACAGCAAGTACAGCCAGGAGCCATAGTCGCCGGAGGGCAAGGTGTGGTTTTACATCACGCTCCTGGAGCAAAAGGCCCTCAAGTCTATAGAGCTACGTTTACGCATACATGGGGCGATGATAGTGACGAAGCAAAGCTGACATTTGATGATGAGTCAAGCGGCACTCAGGTTTTTTTCAAGAACGCGGGTGCATGGCTGAATGTGCTTGCAAACGGAGAGGTTTTTTTAGTCGATGAAATTGATTCAAGCCTCCATCCGCTGCTTACCCGATTCTTGATACAGAAATTTCATTCATCAAAAACAAATCCTAACAATGCTCAGTTGGTATTTAACACGCATGATTTATTTTTTCTAGATCAAGAGTTATTCCGTCGAGATCAGATATGGTTTGTCGAAAAAGGAATGGATGGAGCAACAAGGCTCTATCCCCTTACAGACTTTAAGCCACGTAATGACGAATCATTGGAGCGTCGATACATCCGTGGCCGTTATGGTGCTCTCCCCATTATCAGCGAAAGTCCGGAGTAATGCCCCGGCGCAGGCGGAGAGTAGGGCGTGCGCCGGGTAGCTATCGACGACATACCCCGAAAAGAGAACCTTATGATGTTGTGCTAATAGTTTGCGAGGGCGCAAAGACAGAACGAAATTACTTTACTCGGATGCGAGATGTTTATCGACTTAGTAGCGCCAATATTGAGGTAACTCCAGCAAACGGCTCGGACCCGATGAGCATTGTTACCTATGCAGAGAAGAGGCGCGGTGAATTTGATCGCGTCTACTGTGTATTTGATAGGAATAGTCATCAAAACTATGACGCAGCTTTGCGACGAATTGCAAATACCAATGGATATGGGAAGTTAGTCGCGATCACGTCATGGCCTTGCTTCGAATTCTGGATACTATTGCACTTCAAATATAGCTCCGCAGCGTTCGCGGCATCGGGAGGTAGGTCACCTTGCAGTAACGTAATAGTCGAGCTAAGAAATCATATCCCTGCATACTCAAAGGGCCATGCAAGTATATTTGACGATTTAATACCCCACTCTCAGATCGCACTAGGAAACGCAAAGCGCCTTGCGATTGAAAATGCAGCAACGGGCTCCAATAATCCGTCTACCAAGGTGCATGAGTTGTTCGAATATCTAGCGAATCTACGAGCGACTGATGTCTAAAGAAAATTTCACCGAATTAACCGAGGTTGTTGAGGCTCAACATGATTGCTCAGCCTCACCAATCGGCACGGAGTTCGTCTCCGAGAAATTTGAGGGCCAGCCCGTCTGGGAAGGCATCGTGCATATTTTCGCGGTCAACGGTCATCTAGAGGCGACGCGATGCTATGCCTGGTCATCGCCAATCGAGAGCGGCACAAAGCGGCGCTTCTTCGCCGTGTTGCGTATCCCGCCAATCACGAGCGCGGTTGAGGCCGTGCGTGCGGCTATAGTGGCGGAGCACAAGCGGGGGACACAATGAAGTGGGAATACGCTGTCGAACCGATGATTATAGATATGGATGAATTCGGGATAGCCCTTAACGAGTATGGAGAAGATGGTTGGGAGCTTGTGGCCGCTGTCCCTCATGGTAGGGAAGGGAGCACTTTGGCAACAATCATCCTTAAACGCCCAAAGGGCAACGATCCGTCAAATTAGGACACTACCCAACGCCCTGGCGATTTGACGGCGGTGGCGGCCGTCATTAGGCTTGCCTGACGCGGGATGCCGAGAGCCCGCGTCAGGCGGGGATGCATGACCATGAGGGTCGAGCGGATATGTGACGCCTTGGGCGCCGAGGTCACCGGCATCGACCTCGCGCGGCCGCCTGACGACGCGGCCATCGAGGCGATCCGGCAAGCGCTGGGGGAGCATCTGGTGCTCGTCTTCCGCGGCCAGAAACTCTCGGCGCCCGAACAGATCGCCTTCTCGCGCCGCTTCGGCGATCTCGTGCGCCGCATCCGCGACGATTTCCTCCATCCCCAATTTCCCGACGTCCTGGTGCTGTCGAACCGCAAGGAGAAGGGCGAATATGTCGGCGCCACCCCGGCCTATGCCGGCTTCACCTGGCATTCCGATCTGACCTATGCCGAGCGGCCGAGCATGGGCTCGATGCTGCACGCGCTGGAAGCGCCGGGGGAAGGCGGCGATACGGCGTTCGCCAACATGTACACCGCCTACGAGACCCTGCCCGAGGAGACGCGCCTGAGGATCGCCGGGCTCAAGGCGATCCACGCGCGCGACCGCCGCAAGAACCCCCGGGCCCAGTCGACCGAGGATTTCGACCGCGACGCCGATGAGTATTACGGCGTGCCGGCGCCCGATTCGGTCCACCCGATGGTGCGCACCCATCCCGAAAGCGGACGCCAGGCGCTGTTCGTCTCACCGCGCTTCACTATCGCCATCGAGGGGTTGGAGGACGCGGAAGCGCAGCCGCTGCTGGACCAGCTGTTCGCCCACCAGCGCCGGCCCGAGTTCATCTACCGCCACAAATGGCGCCTCGGCGATCTGGTGTTCTGGGACAACCGCTGCACCATCCATATCGCCTTGGGCGGCATCGAGCCGCCCGGCATCCGTCATTTGCACCGGACCTCGATCGCCGGCGACGCGCCGTTCTGAGGGCGCCGATGGCGGCGCCCTGACATCGTCCACGGGTGGCTTAGGCATGAAATTGCAATGATTCCCGGTCCCAGCGAGAAGTGCTGGATCGATGAATCGACAACGCAAGAGGAACAGGAGACATCGAAAATGAGCGACTACGCCATAAACGCATTACTTTTCCCGGGCATACCGCTTTTATTTCTTGTTTATGCGAACATCTCTTTACAGGTTGGCGCGAGGCTGAGGGTCATTATAAACCACGATGACCCACAGAAATTTTCCGAGGAAGCCGACTATCTGATGACGCGATTGCGTCTCATCCGCCTGAGTATAATGATGGGCGGGGTGGCGTTTGTCTTCAATATCTTAAGTCTGATATCGATCTATTTCAAATACGGTAATTTGGCCGAGATCTTTTTTGCGCTGGCGGCGATATCGCTGACAGCCTCGGTCTGTAACTATATTTACGAGGTGTTGGTCGAGACACGCAGTCTTTCCAAGATTCAAAAAATTCTAAATCGGAACGAATCATAGCGCTCTAGGAATCGAGGGCGGCGGCAAAAGCGGCGCCGGCCTCGGTGGGCGCGTCCAGTACCCTGACCCCGGCCCGCTCCAGCGCCGCGCGCTTGGACCGGTAAGTCCCCTTATCGCCCATGACGATGGCGCCGGCATGGCCCATCCTCCGCCCTTCCGGCGCCGCCGCCCCGGCGATGAAGGCGATGACCGGTTTCTTCATGGCGGCGGCGTATTCGGCCGCGTCCTCTTCCGCCGTGCCGCCGATCTCGCCGACCATCATCACCCCATCGGTGCCGGCATCGTCCTCGAAGGCCCGAAGCGCGTCGCGCGTGGTCGTGCCGAGGATGGCATCGCCGCCGACGCCGATGTACGCCGACTGGCCGAAGCCGGCCCTGACCAGGTTGAGGCAGATCAACGCGCCGAGGCTGCCGCTTCTCGATATCACGCCGATGCGGCCGGGCCGGTGTATCTTGGCGTTGAAGGCCGGCATGATGCCGACGAAGCACTCGCCCGGCGTCACCAGACCGGCGGTGTTGGGGCCGATGACGCGGGTGCCGGCGGCGGCGGCGGCGGCGATCAGTTCGATGACGTCCTGGACCGGGATGTGCTCGGTCAGCACGACGAGCAGCCTGGCGCCGGCCTCGATCGCGTCGAGCGCCGCCGCCCGCGCCGCCATCGGCGGCACGAACATCACCGCGACCTCGAAGCCGCGATCGTTCGCCGCCTCGGCGGCGCTGGCGTAGACCGGGAGGCCGAGATGTTCCGTCCCCGCCTTCTTGGGGTTGACGCCGCCGACGATGCGGGTGCCGTAGGCGATCATCTGCTGGCTCCAAAAGGTCCCCTGGGTGCCGGTTATCCCCTGCACCAGGACCCGATCGGCGGCGCGGACGATCATCGGGCCGCCTCGATCGCCGCCTTGATCGCGTCGTCCATGAGATCGAAGGGTTCCATGCCGAGGCGGGCGCGCAGGAGCGCCACCGCCTCCTCCTCGCCGGTGCCGTGGATGGAGAAGAACACGGGGATGGCGGGCTTGAGTTCCTCCCACGCCGTCACCACCCCCTCGGTCATGACATCGGTGCGGGCGAAGGCGCCGCAGAAATTGACCACCAGGCTCTTGACCCTGGGGTTGGCCAGGGCCAGCTCGAGCGCCGATTTGGTCAAGGTGTAGGCCTGGCCGCCGACCTCCAGGAAGTTGGCCGGCCGCCCGCCCAGGTGACGGACCGCGTCCATGGTCGCCATGGTCAGCCCGGCGCCGTTGGCGAGCACGCCGACATCGCCGTCGAGCTCGATATATTGAAGGCCGAGCTCGCGGCCGCGCGCCTCGAGCGCACTGAGGCGCTCTTTGGCGCCAAGGGCGGCGAGATCGGTCTGGCGGGGAATGGCGGCGTCATCGAGGGTGAACTTGCAATCGAGCGCCACCAGCCCGCCCTCCTCCGTCAGCGCCAGGGGATTGATCTCGATCATCTCGGCGTCGCGCTGGCGATAGAGCCGGTAAAGCGCCACCAGGGTCTTGGCAATATCGTTCGCCCCAAGGCCGAGATCCAGCCCGCCGAGCATTCGTTCCGCCTCGCCTTGACCGAAGCCTTCACGGATGTCGACCACGCATCGCTTGAGCGCCCGCGGGTCCTCGGCGGCGGCGTCCTCGATATCCATGCCGCCGAGGGTGGAAAAGAGGACCACCGGCGATCTCGCCGAGGCATCGTTGAGCACGGCGGCGTAGAACTCCCGGGCGATGGCGATGCGTTCTTCCACCAGCAAGCGTTCGACCGCGTGCCCGTCGATCTCCATGGCGAGGATCGCATCCGCCGCCGTGGCGGCTTCGTCGGGCGTGTCGGCCATCCTGATACCGCCCGCCTTGCCCCGCTTGCCGGCCGGCACCTGTGCCTTGATGACCGAGGCGCCAAGCTCGGCGGCGGCCGAAGACGCTTCCTCGGCCGAAGTCACCAGCCTGCCTTTCGGCACCGCGATGCCGGCGGCGTCGAGCAGGGGCTTCGCCGCGTGTTCCTCGAAGTTCATCGGCGCTTGCGGATCTCAGGCGCCATGGCGGGAGATGTAGGGGCCGAACAGCTCGTCCTCGTCCGGGCGGTCCTCGGGGATCACCGTCGATAGATGGGTGACGTTGATGAAGTGGCGGTAGTTCAGATTCTCAGCGATGGAATTGCCGGCCCAGGTGCCGCAGCCCATGGAAAGGGTGAAGTTGAGCCCGTTATCGAAGCCGCCGCCGTTGCCGAAGGCGTGGATCTGGTTGACCAGCACGCGCACCACGTCGAGCTCCTCCGCCAGACGCCTCGCATGGTCCATGTCCCTGGTGTGGATGGAGCAGGAATGGCCCCGCCCCTGATAGGCGAGGATATCCTTCGCCAGCGCCACCGCGCCGTCGAAGTCGGGCGCCCTGTAGACGGTCAGCACGAGAGAGAGCTTCTCGCCCGAGAACGGGTAATCGGGGCCGGTGCCGGTCTCCTCGACCATGAAGAATTCGGCGCTCCGGGCGGCATCCGAGAGGCCGAGGGTCTCGGCGAACACCTCCGCGTCCTTGGCGATGAGTTGGCGGTTGAGCCGGCCGTCGCGCCAGAGATTGTCGGCGATGAGCCGTTTTTCCGCCGCCGTCGCCATGTAGCCGCCGGCCTTCACCAGCGCACCGATGGCGTCGTCATAGATCCCGTCGAGCACGATCACCGAGTTCTCCGACGAGCACGAGGTCGCGTTGTCGAAGGTCTTGGAGATGCGGATCTTGCCGGCCGCGTCGGCCAGATCGGCGCTGGCGTCGATGATCGAAGGCACGTTTCCGGCGCCGACGCCAATCGCCGGCGTGCCGCTTTGGTAGCTACGGCGCACATTGTCCGCCGAGCCCGTCGTCACCACCAGATCCGCGGCCCCCATCAGCGCCTGGGTCAGGTCCTTGGAAGCCGGCGCCGGCAGGATCTGGACGAGATCCGCCGGGTGCCCCGCCCTCTCGAGCTCGGCCCGGATCATCTCGACCGTCATTGCCGTCGCCGAGCTGCCGGCGGGGGAGGGGGCGATGATGACGGCGTTGCGCCCCTTGATCGCCATCATCGCCTTGTTGGTCGGCGTCGCCGCCGGATTGGTCGAGGGGCAGATCGCCGCCACCACGCCGACGGGCTTGGCGTATTTGACGATCCCCTTCGCCGGGTCTTCCTCGATGATGCCGACGGTCCTCGCCCGCAACAGATCGCGCAGCGCGCCGAAGGTCTTGCGCTGGTTCTTGGTGAACTTGTCCTTGACGTTGCCAAGTCCGGTATCGCTGACGGCGATCTCGGCGAGTGCGCGGGCGTGCTCGGGTTGGTAGATGGCCCAGGCGATGGCGGTCACCGCGTCGTCGACTCGGCCCTGGTCGGCATCGGCGAAGGCGGCCATGGCGGCGCGCGCGCGCATGAGGAGCCCGGCGATGATCTCGCCTTGGTTGCTGGACGGTTCCAGCGCCGTGATCACACTTTCTTGCGCCATGTCGTCGGCTCTCCTGCCTCCGGTCCCGGACGGCTTCAATCGCCGGCGCCATCATAGCCGATTTTAACAATAGGGGACGGTTATGGCCGGCGCTTGAGTGGGCCTGAGATATGTCGTACCAAATTTCCCGCAAGCCATCACAGGATTGAGCGCGCCACCAGAGGCGCCTAGCGACGTCTGAAAGGAAATGACGTGACCAAGTACCCTGCCGTTTCACGCGCCATCAAGGCGGTCCTGCTGCTGGCGATGGCCTTGCCGCTCGGCGGTATCGGCGGCATCGAGGCCCTGTTCGCGCCCTCGGCCAAATTGTGGGCGCGGTGGACGGCCAACGATCCCGCCGCCACCAGGAGCATCGATCACGGCGCCTGGGACCGGTTCCTCAAGGCCTACGTGGGGGCGTCCGATGACGGCGTCAACCGCGTCGCCTACCGGCGGGTGACGAACGCCGATAGGCTCGGGCTCGAGCGTTACATCGCCGGTCTCGCCGCCGAGCCGGTGAGCCGCCTTGCCCGCGCCGAACAGCTTCCCTTGTGGATCAACCTCTACAACGCGCTGACGGTCAAGATCGTGCTCGACCATTACCCGGTGAAGAGCATCCGCGACATCGACATCTCGCCCGGCTGGATCGCCAGCGGTCCCTGGGACAAGAAGCTGATCGAAATCGAGGGCGAACAAATCTCGCTCAACGATATCGAGCACCGCATCCTGCGCCCGATCTGGCGCGATCCGCGTATCCACTATGCCGTCAACTGCGCTGCCATCGGTTGCCCCAATCTCAGAACCGACGCCTTCACCGCCAGGAACGCGGATAACCAACTGAGCGAAGCGGCGCACCTTTACGTCAACCACCCCCGCGGCGCGCGCATCGAGGACGGCCGACTGGTGGTCTCCAGCATCTATGTCTGGTTCCGGGAAGACTTCGGCGGCGACGATGAAGGGGTGATCGCCCATCTCGCGCGCTACGCACGCGGGGAGCTGAAGGCCGGGCTCGCCAAGGCGCGAAAGATCGCCGATTTCGGTTACGACTGGGCTTTGAACGGATCGTCCGCCGGGCGATAGGGCCGCTCTCGGGCCCGTTCGGAGTCATAGAGCCTGGCGAGCCGCGTCGGCGAGGCCTTGAGGGTAAACAGCGCGTGGATCCGGAGCCAGCCCCAGATGATGGCCAGCGGGTGGCGTCCCTCGAAGCGCCGGGACGAGGTCATCAGCGGTGGGGAGGCGATGCAACGGGTTGGCCCGGCGCGCTCGAGCCGGCGGTTGAAGTCGAAATCCTCCATCAGCGCGATCGGGCGCACCCCGCCCAGGGCGTCGTACACCCGACGCCGCACGAAGACGCCCGAATCGCCGTAATAAAGGCCCAACCGGCGAATGAAGGCGTAAAAGCCGGTCAGCCAGCGGGCGAAACCGCTTGGACCATCGAAGTGCAGGCGGAAGTTGCCGCCGACGATGCGCGGGTCGGACAGCGCCTCCTCGATGGCGGCGAGTCCGCCGGC
>JADFPK010000255.1 GCA_022562375.1 Pseudomonadota bacterium | reverse complement strand
GCCCGAAGCCGCCGCCGATCTCCGGCGTGACCACCCGCATCCGGCTCTCGTCCCGCCCCAGCATCTCGACCAGGGTGCGCATGGTGGAATGCGGCATCTGGGTCGAGCTCCACAGCGTCAGCAGATCGTTCATCGGGTCATGGATGGCGACCGAGCCCCGGCATTCGATGGAATGGCTGCCGCCGCGATGCTGCCAGATCGACTCGGCGAAGACATGGGCGGCGCCGGCGAAGGCGGCATCGACATCGCCGTAGCCCATGTCGAATTCGGCGAGCAGATTGTCCTTGGCGTCGCGGTGCGCGGTGGGCGCGCCGGCGGCCAGGGCATCGCGGCAATCCGAGATCGCCGGCAACACATCGTAATCGACGCCGACCAGCGCCACGGCGTCCTCGGCGATGTAGCGCGACTCGGCGAGGACGACGGCGACGGGCTCACCGACATGGACGGTCTCGTCGCCGCATAGCGCCGGGCGGCTCCTGTCCTGCCGGTAGCTCGGGCTGGGAAGACCGACGACGAGGCGCTCGGTCCTCAAATGGGGCATCAGATCGTCGAGCGTCAAGACGGCGTGCACGCCGGCCAGCGCCAGCGCCGCCGCCTTGTCGATGGCGCCGATCGCCGCATGGCCGTGGGGGCTGCGCACGAAGGCGGCATGCAGCATGCCAGGCACGGCGATGTCGTCGATGAAGCGCGCCTCGCCGCGCAACAGCGCCGGGTCCTCCAGCCGCCTGGCGCCGGGGGTGGCGATATTCTCGCTCATCGGGCTTCGCCGCCGTCCATGGGCTCTTCCCTCAGCCGCTTGGCGGCGTCGAGCACCGCAATGATGACGCCCTGATAGCCGGTGCAGCGGCAGAGGTTCCCCGAAAGGGCCTCTTGCACCTCACGCTCCGACGGCGCCGGGTTGTCGCGCAGGAATTCCACCATCGTCGTCAGCATGCCCGGGGTGCAGAACCCGCATTGCAGCCCGTGGTGATCGCCAAACGCCTGCTGAAGCGGGTGCAGCTCCCCGTCCGACTTAGCCAACCCCTCGATGGTGGTGATCTCGCGCCCGTTAACCTGTACCGCCAGCATCAGGCACGACCGCGCGCTCAGCCCATCGACCAGCACGGTGCAGGCGCCGCAGACGCCGTGCTCGCAGCCGAGATGCGTCCCGGTCAATGCCAATTGCTGGCGCAGGAAATCCGCCAGCGTCAGGCGCACCTCGACGACCTCCTCATATGGCGTGCCGTTCACCGTCACCGAAAGTGCGCGCGTCTCGCCCATCTCAACCAGCCCCGATGCGCGCCCACGCCGTCTCCAGGGCGCGCCTTGTCAGCACCGCCGCCAGGTGCCGGCGATAGATTGCGGGCGCATGCACGTCGCCGATGGCGTCGATCTTGCGCGCTTCCTCCGCCGCCGCCCGGAAGAGAACCGCCGATCCGGCCTCCCCGACAAGCGCCACTTCGCCCGCCACTACCCTGACCGGCGCCGGGCCGACGCCTCCGACCGTCAGCGAGGCCCGACTGATGCGGCCGTCGGACCCGGTCTCCAGCAGCGCGGCGGCGGAGACGATGGCGAAATCGCCATGACGCCTGGCGAATTCCTCGAAGCCATGGCCGTGACCCGGCCCCCAGGCCGGGATCCGCACCGATACCAGCACCTCGTCGGGGGACATGGACGGCATCATGTAGCCCGCCGGGAAATCGGCGAAGGCGATGTCGCGCTTACCATCCGGTCCCTCGACGCTAACGATGGCGTCGAGCGCCGCGCACACCACCGGGATCTCCGCCGACGGGTCGAGATGCGCCAGTGAGCCGCCAAAGGTGCCCCAGTTCCGCGTCTGGCGGTGGCCGACATGAAGGATGGCGTCGGACAACAGCGGGCAATTGCGCTTGACCAGCGGCGAAAATTCGACGTCGCGCTGGCGCGTCATGGCGCCGATCTCGAGCCCGCCGGCGTCCTCGCGGATGGCGCCGAGACCCTCCACCCGGTTGAGATCGATCAAATGGTCGGGCAGCACGAAGCGCATATTCAGCATCGGCATCAGCGACTGCCCGCCGGCCAGCAACTTGGCGTTCTCAAGCGTCGAGAGCAGCCCGACGACTTCCGGCACCGTCGCGGGATCGTGATAGCTAAAGGGCGGCGGCTTCATCGGGCGCCTTCAAGCAAAGCGGCCGCTGCCCCGGGCGGCGGCGGCGGCGATGACAGTCGGCAATCAAGGGCCCCGTAGGCGGACGGTATTCGGCGGACGCTATTCGGCGGCCGCATGGCCGCTTTTTTGGACTTCCAGATCGACCAGATCGACAGCGGACTCGGTGTCTTCCAGCATGCCCCAACTCTTGACCCAATCGGCGGTACGCTTCATCTCGTCATCGGGGATGGGGGCCGGGTCGAGCACGACAATACGGCTCGCCTTCAGATCGTCCACCGTCAGGGTGCCGATCTCCGGATCCTTCTCCTTGTGGTAATCGATGAAATAATGCAGGTACGCCGCCTTGTCGGCGTTGATCCTGCGTACCGCCTCGCGCACCGCGCGGTTGAAGGCGGCGTAGGTTTCGCCATCGACCCTGTCCGACGCCACCTCGGTGCCGGTATAGAACGCCGAACAGATGAGGCGGCAGCCCTTCTTCTCGGCCAGGCTCAGGTAGGGCTCGGTCAGGGTCGTCGCCTCGATCTCGCCCTTCATCATCGCTTCGAAGCGGTATTTCGAGCCGTTGGGCGCCCGGCAGACAT
>JADFPK010000047.1 GCA_022562375.1 Pseudomonadota bacterium | reverse complement strand
TGGGCGGTGAGGATGTCGGCCTTGATCTTCCTGTCTTCCAGCACGGCAAGGGCGTCGCCGCGGGCCACGAACATGTCCTTGAGCTGCCAATATTCCAGACTATCGCGCGCGGTCACGGTTTCCTTCGCCGTCACCAGCTTCAGATTGTTGCCGGTGACGACGAGGATGGAGGTGTCCATATCGTAGATCGCTTTTTCCCCGTAGACGGTGCCTTTCGGCGATTCGATCCTGACCTTCCCCTCGGCGTCCAGGCGCCAGATTTCCGACCCGCCGTCGGCGGTCTTTCGGTACCTGGCCGTCAGGACACTGCCGTAGACGGTGACATCGCCCTGAATCGCGCGCGCGTTGCCGCGGGCGATATAGGTCTCGGCATTCTGATCCCATTCGATGCCCTCATGGGCATAGACCTCGATCGGCTTATCGCTTTGTATCGGGATCGTTTCCGGCTCCGCGCCTTTCGCCTTGTCCGCCGCCGCCAGCGCCGGCGCTGCGGCTAAAAAGGCGCCAAGCACGAGGCCGCCGGCGACGGGTCCGGCGGCGTTGCGAAACCGGGGACCAAGGGACCGCCAGAACGGATATGGGGACTCAAACGGATATGGGGACTCAGGAGCCATCGGGCCGTCTCCCGGCTTTCGGCTCATCGGTCGCAGATCGCCTGTCGCGGGGATAGATGACGAGCTTCGCGGTGCCGGTGAAATGGATCGTCTTTCCCTTATCGAGGATACGGAAGCCCTCGGCGGTCAACTCGCCGAAGGGTCCCTGGCCGGTGACCGGTTGATCCCCTTCGGCGGTCCCGGCGACCAGATCGATATGGGCGCGGGTGCTTTGGAATTCGTAGCCCGAATCGTGAAAGAGGTTCACCATGCCGAAGAGGTCGAGAATCTGCCGGCTCTGAAAGTAGCGGCCCCTGTCGGCGGTGATCGCCAGCCACGAACCGTCCTCCAAGGTGATGTCCGTCTTCGGGTTGGAGAGCTCGATTTCATCGGCCTGGGGGTGGTCCTGGACGGCGAGAGGCGCGGTTACCGTATAGGGCATGGTTTTTTTGTTGAGGCCCGAGAAACGTGCGTTGACCATGCGCAGATGATCGGCGTCTTGCGGACCTACGCTGGCAACGCCGGGCCGGAATCCCTTGTCGCTGACTTGCATTTGCGGCCACAGCACCACCAGGCCGGCAAGCGCCAAGGCGCCGGCGGGAAGGCAGATTTTCATCAGAGTGACGAAGCGGCTATAGGAGCCGCGCTTTTGCTCAGGCTGCGGGCCGGACGGTCCAGCCGTGTTCGCGGTCCCGTCCTTCGCCGCTGTCGGCCGGCTCGAAAGGGGCGGGTCCGCCGTCTTTGCCGCCGAGGGATCCATGATCAACTGATGCCCGCGCGCAGACAGTCGTGGATATGGAGGATGCCGGCCACCTCATCGTCGCCGATGACGAAGAGGTTGGTGATCGAGTGTTCGTTCATGATCCTGACGGCTTCCGCCACCAGCGCCTCGGGACGGATCGTGACCGGCGAAGCGGTCATGGCTTCCCCGGCGGTCTTCTCGATCAGCTGCGGCGCCATCTGCCGGCGCAAATCGCCGTCGGTGATGATGCCGGCAAGCTTGCCGTCCGGCCCCGTCACGCCGACGCAACCGAGGCGCTTTTCCGTCATTTCCAGGATCGCGTCGGCCATCGATGCGTCGGCGGCGATCAACGGTATGTCCTTGCCGCCATGCATGATGTCGCCGACTTTCAGCAGCAGCCGCCCCAACTGGCCGCCGGGATGCAGGAGCTCGTAATCGTCGGTGGTGAATCCCCGTCTTTCAAGCAAGGCGATGGCGATGGCGTCGCCGAGCGCCAAGGTCATGGTCGTCGAGGTCGTCGGCGACAACCCCATGGGACAGGCCTCGTCCGTCGGCGGCAGGAGCAGCGCCACATCGGCGTTCTTGGCGAGGAAACTCTCGCCGCCGCCGGTTATGGCGATCAGCGGGATGGCGTGCCGGCGCGAGTGGGCGAAAAGGTCCGACAGCTCACGGGTCTCTCCGGAATTGGAAATCACCAGCACCAGATCGTCCTTGGTGATCATGCCGAGATCGCCGTGGCTGGCTTCCGCCGGATGGACGAAGAAAGCCGGTGTCCCGGTGGCGGCGAGGGTGGCGGCGATCTTGTTGGCGATGTGACCGCTCTTGCCCATGCCCGAGACGATCACCCGCCCCTCGATCTCGGAAATCTTGTCGAGCGCCTGGCAAAAACGGTCATCGAGCGATTCGGCGAGGTCCATGATGCCCTGGGCCTCGAGCCGGAAGACACGCTGGGCCGCGCTGTGATCGTCGGATGCGGTTTTGGCTATCGACTGAACCGTCATTGAGATCAACCCGCCCCCTGGTCAAAGCCCGCCGAAATTAGGCTCGCCCCCCGAGAATAAGCCAATAAAAGACCAAGTAAACAACAAACCTACGGTAATGGAGCCCAAGCTCAGTGGGCGAAAATATCGTCCGACGCCCAGCCCGAGAGGTCGAGTTCGGCCCGCACCGGCAGGAAGCGGAAACAGGCCTCGGCGAGGTCGGCTCGTCCTTCGCGCTCCAGCATCTCGTCGAGTTTCCGTCTCAGGGCATGGAGATGCAGGACGTCGGCCGCGGCGTATTTCAGCTGTTCGTCGGTGAGGCTTGCGGCGCCCCAATCGGAGGTCTGCTGTTGCTTGGAGATCTCTATGCCGAGCAGCTCCCGGCACAGATCCTTGAGGGAATGGCGGTCGGTGAAGGTACGGGCCAGGCGCGAGGCGATCTTGGTGCAATAGACCGGGCCGCAGGCGGCGCCGAGATAACGGTGAAGGGCGGCCAGGTCGAAGCGCGCGAAATGGAAGAGCTTGGTCACATCGGCGTCCGTCAACAGCGCTTTCAGCCTCGGCGAGTCGTAGGGAATGGCGGCGTCCACCGGGAACTGCACGAGATGACAGTCCCCCTCGCCGGCCGAAATCTGCACCAGGCACAAGCGGTCGCGCAGCGGGTTGAGTCCCATGGTCTCGCAGTCCACGGCGACGGAATTCCCCAGATCAAGGCCGTCCGGCAGGTCGCCGTGATGAAGATGGTTGGCCAACTAGGGATGTCCTGGAAGGGAAAGGGGAAACGGAAATGGTGCCCAGGAGAAGACTCGAACTTCCACGGGCTTTCGCCCACTAGTACCTGAAACTAGCGCGTCTACCATTTCGCCACCTGGGCAAGTTTGCAGGCCGGTCTGGATAACGCCAGTGCTATCGAAAGTCAACCAGAGCCGCTTTCGCCACTCGGCCGTTGACGCCGGCTTCGACTCTCTAATATAGGCTGTTCGATACCCTCCTGATGTCTAATATAGGCCTGATGCCTAATATAGGCTGTTCGATAGCTTGCTAAAAGGGCAGGGCCTGGCCTGAAGGGGGAGGGCCTGGCGCCAGGTGGCCGTTCCGCCGACCAGGGGACGGGTTTCGGGAACGCACGCCAAAGCATGGTGCGCCCGGGTGAAGGGAGAGCGTGATGACACCATCCCTGGTGACCGTATTCGGCGGTTCCGGATTTTTGGGCCGCCATCTGGTGCAACGGCTGGCGGCGGGGGGCGCGCGGGTCACGGTCGCGGTGCGCAACCCCGAGAGCGCGCTGTTCCTCAAGCCGATGGGCGATGTCGGCCAGATCACGCCGGTCGGGGCGGATGTGCGCGACGGCCCGGCGGTGGCGGCGGCGGTGCAAGGAGCCGACTGGGTGGTCAACCTGGTGGGCATCCTCTACGAAACCAAGCGCCAGAGCTTCGGCGCCATCCATGCCCAAGGCGCGGAGCGGATCGCCAAGGCGGCCAAGGCGGCGGGCGCCAAGCGGCTGGTCCAGGTCTCGGCGATCGGCGCCGACCGCCATTCGAGCGCCGCTTACGCCCGTTCCAAGGCGGCCGGCGAGGCCGCCGTCACGGCGGCCTATCCGGCGGCCACCATCTTGAGGCCCAGCATCATCTTCGGACCCGAGGACGATTTCTTCAACCGCTTCGCGGCCATGGCCCGCCTCTCGGTGGCGCTGCCGCTTTTCGGCGGCGGCGAAACGCGGTATCAGCCGGTCTATGTCGGCGACGTCGCCGACGCCGTCGTCAAGGCGCTGACGGACGAGGGGACGGCGGCGACGACCTATGAACTCGGCGGCCCCAGGGTTTACAGCTTTCGCCAACTGATGGAACTGATACTCGCCGAGATCGGACGCAAGCGGATACTCCTGCCGCTGCCCTTCTTCGTCGCCGACGCCATAGGGTCCGTCGCCGAGACCATGGTGGCGGTCTTGCAATCCTTGCCCCTTCCCTTCGAGGTGGCGCCGCCGCTCACCGCCGACCAGGCCAAGCTCCTGCGCACCGACAACGTGGTGTCCGGCGACGCGCCCGGCCTCGCGGAGCTCGGTATCGCCCCGACGGCATGTGAGATCATCCTGCCAACCTATCTCGACCGGTTCCGCCGCCACGGCCGCTTCGAGGCCTCCCCCGGCGGCTAGCCGGGGTTGCCGGGCAGGAAGCGGCGGCGACAGGCTCCGGGTCAACCGAGCCGGCGTGGATCAGCCGTAGACCCAGTAGAGAAGCCCGGCGCCGAGGCCGATCCGGTAGATCACGAAGGGCGTGAAGCTGGCGCGCGCCAACCAGCGCATCATCACGGCGATGGCGATGAGCGCCGAGACGAAAGAGAGCATAATCGCCAACACGGTGACGGTATTCATCTCCGCGTCGCCCATCCGGTAGAGGTCGATCCCGGCCAATGTGCCGGCGCCGATGATCACCGGTATCGACAGCACGAGGGAGAACCGCGCCGCCTCGACCCGCTCGAAGCCGAGGAACCGCGCCGCCGTCATGGTGATGCCGGAGCGGCTGGTGCCGGGAACCAGGGCGAGGATTTGCGCACAGCCGATGATCAGGGCGGAGCCGATGGTCATGTGCTCGACCCGGCGTATCCTGAGTCCCAGCCGGTCGGCGGCGTAAAGCAGTATGCCGAAGCCGAGCGTCGTCCAGGCGATCAGCGCGACGCCCTGACGGAAATCACCGGCCACATAGTCCTTGAGATAAAAGGCCACCGGGATGATCGGCAGGGTGGCGACGACGACGTGAAGGGCAAGCTTGGCCTCGCGCCCGCCGCGAAACAGCGCCAGATTGAAAACGCCAAGGACCATCGACCAGCATTCACGACGGAAGTAGACCATGACCGCCGCCAAGGTGCCGACATGGAGCGCGACATCGACCAGCAGTGTCTGGTCGGGCCAGGGAGTGAGTTTGGATACCAGAACGAGATGCCCGGACGAGCTGACGGGGAGGAACTCGGTGATTCCCTGGATGAGGGCGAGGACGATGATGTGGATTAGGGTCAATGCCACCCCGAGATATTGTGCCAAGCCGCTTATATCACTTGGATTTGTGGAACCCAACAGAAGAATTAGTACTAAATCGGAACTAATTTTAGGGCGCTCTTGGTTAAAATCCGCCCCGCGCGGGGATTTTTACCCGGCTTTTTAACCATTATAGGTCAGTATATATGACTTATATGTTCGATTTTGCTCGCGTTTTCGCGAATTTTGACTTATAGAGTAGTCGGTTTTTGATGATGGACCCTTGAAACAAGGCGTTAGTCCTTGGTGGTCTGTTTCGGGCGGGGGGATCGGGAAACCCATGGGTGCGGGGCTCCCGGTTTTCGACGCCAGCCGGAGGGGCGGCCCGATCGTGGCCCGATGCCGATAGGTGCGCGGGACACTCCCCCTGGAAAAGCGCGTCCCCTGGATAAGCGCGCGCCACCGAGCAGCGGCGGCGAAGACGGCCCGGGCAGCTCGAGGCCGGAGCTTATTTGACCGGGTGCGGTGAATCGACCGGGTGCCGTGAACCGGGCCGCCGCCGTTTTCAAGGCCTCGCTCGGCGCCTCCCCCGCTCTCTGCCCGCCAGAGGCGGGCGGCCAAGGGGCGGGCCGGTCGGGAGTGGAATGAGCCGGTATCGTCGACGCCGGGAATGTGGAACCGAGCCGAGTGAGTGAGAATGTCGTCTGAGATGCTGAAATTCGTCACCATCGACAACCTGATGCCCGACAAGCGCGAGGCACGGGAGCGCCGTGGCGACTTCGACGAGATCTACGGCGATTACGATCCCGAGCGGGCCAGGGAGCAAGCCTCGCGTTGCTCTCAATGCGGCATCCCGTTCTGCCAGATCCACTGCCCGGTGCAAAACAACATTCCCGACTGGCTCAAGCTCTCGGCCGAAGGCCGGCTCGAGGAGGCCTACGAGGCCTCGGCCGCGACCAACAATTTTCCCGAGATCTGCGGCCGCATCTGCCCCCAGGACCGTCTGTGCGAGGGCAATTGCGTGCTCGAACAGGCCGGCCACGGGACCGTGAGCATCGGCGCCGTCGAGAAGCACATCACCGATACGGCCTGGGAGATGGGCTGGGTCAAGCCGCCCAAGCCGCTCCGCGAGCGCGACCAATCGGTAGGCGTCATCGGCGCCGGGCCGGGCGGCATGGCGGCGGCGGAGCAGTTGCGCCGCAAGGGCTACCAGGTCGACATCTATGACCGCTACGACCGTGCCGGCGGCCTGTTGATTTACGGCATCCCCAATTTCAAGCTCGAAAAGGACATCGTCGAACGCCGCGCCAAGCTTCTGGCGCGAGGCGGCATCAAGTTCCATCTCGACTTCGAGGTCGGCCGCGACGCCAGCCTCGAAGAGCTGCGCGTCAGGCATGACGCCGTGCTGATCGCCACCGGCGTCTATATCGCGCGCGATCTCGCCATGCCCGGGGTCGGCCTTGGCAACATCTTCCCGGCGATGGACTATCTGACGGCGTCGAACCGCAAGGGGCTGGGAGATCGGGTGCCGGAGTTCGACAACGGGGCGCTCAACGCCGTCGGCAAGGACATCGTGGTCATCGGCGCCGGCGATACGGCGATGGACTGCGTGCGTACGGCGGTGCGCCAGGGCGCGAAGTCGGTCAAATGCCTGTACCGCCGCGACCACGCCAACATGCCGGGATCCATGCGCGAGGTCGCCCACGCCGAGGAGGAAGGGGTCGAGTTCCTCTGGTTGGCGGCGCCCGAGGCCTTTCTCGGCGATGACCGGGTCTCCGGCGTGCGCGCCATCCGCATCCATCTCGGCGTCCCCGATTCTTCGGGACGCCAATCCCCTCAGCCCATCGAGGGATCGAACTTCGTGGTCGAGGCCGACCTCGTGATCGAGGCCCTGGGGTTCGATCCGGAGGATTTGCCGAGGATGTTCGACGCGCCGGACCTCGGCGTCACCCGCTGGGGCACGGTCAAGATCGATTACCGGACCATGATGACGACGATCGACGGCGTCTTCGCCGCCGGCGATATCGTGCGCGGCGCCTCCCTCGTGGTGTGGGCGATCCGCGACGGCCGGGACGCCGCCGAGTCCGTCCACTCATTCCTGACGGCCAAGGCCGAGAGGAACGCCCCTGTCCTCGCCGCGGCGTCTTGAGCCGGGATGCAAGGAGAACCGATCGGATGACCCTCAAACCCGATAACGCCAAACCCGATAACGAAGGACAGCGGTTCGTCGACCACTGGCGCGCCGAGGCCGAGCGGCTTTGCCGTGACGGAATGTACGACCCCTCCCAGGAACACGACTCTTGCGGCGTCGGACTGGTGGCGGCCATCGACGGCAAGCCCCGCCGCGAGGTCGTCGTCGCCGGCATCAACGCCCTGAAGGCGGTGTGGCACCGGGGCGCGGTGGACGCCGACGGCAAGACCGGCGACGGCGCCGGCATCCATGTCCAGATCCCCCAGGACTTCTTCAGGGAACACATCGCCCGCACCGGCCACCAGCCCGGCAGCGGCCGGCTGGCGGTGGGCATGATGTTCCTGCCCAAGACCGATTTCGCCGCCCAGGAACATTGCCGCTGCGTCGTCGAGACCGAGATCCTGAGGTTCGGCTACTCGATCTATGGCTGGCGTCAGGTGCCGGTGGACGTTTCCGTCATCGGCGAGAAGGCCAACGCCACCCGGCCGGAGATCGAGCAGATCATGATCGCGTCGAACCCGGGTGTTTCCGAGCGGCAGTTCGAGCTCGACCTCTTCATCATCCGCCGCTGCATCGAGAAGCGGGTGTTGGACGAGCACATCACCGATTTCTACGTCTGTTCCCTGTCCTGCCAGTCGGTCATCTACAAGGGCCTGTTCCTGGCCGAGCAGCTGACCGCCTTCTATCCGGATCTGCTGGACGAGCGCTTCGTTTCCTCCTTCGCCATATTCCATCAGCGCTATTCCACCAACACCTTCCCCAACTGGCCGCTGGCGCAGCCTTTCCGCATGCTGGCCCATAACGGCGAGATCAATACGCTGCGCGGTAACATCAACTGGATGCGCAGCCACGAAAGCCGGATGGCCACCGCCGTCTTCGGCGAGTTCGCCGATGACATCAAGCCGGTTATCCAGTCCGGCAGCTCCGATTCCTCGGCGCTCGATGCGGTGTTCGAGGTCATGGTGCGGGCGGGGCGGTCGGCGCCCATGGTCAAGAGCCTGATGATCCCCGATTCGTGGTCGAACAAGGCCACCATGCCCCAGCGCTACAAGGACTTTTACAGCTACTGTAACTGCGTCATGGAGCCTTGGGACGGCCCCGCGGCGGTGGCCGCCACCGATGGCCGCTGGGTGATCGCCGGCATGGACCGGAACGGGCTCAGGCCCCTGCGCTTCACCCGCACCGCCGACGGCCTTTTGATCGTCGGATCGGAAACCGGCATGGTGCCGGTGAGGGAGGCCGACGTTCTCGAGAAGGGCCGGGTGGGCCCGGGCGAGATGATCGGCGTCGATCTCGAAGACGGACGCTTCTACCACGACCGCGAGCTCAAGGACATGCTGGCGCGTAGCCACCCCTACCACGAGTGGGTGCGCAACATGACTTTGCTCGACAACCAGATCAAGCGCAAGCACGCGGCGCGGCCCGAATTTTCGCGCACCGAGCTGCGCCGGCGCCAAAACATCGTCGGCTACAACATGGAGGAACTCGAGCTCATCCTCCACCCCATGGTCGAGGACGCCAAGGAGCCGACCGGCTCCATGGGCGACGACACGCCGCTGGCGGTGCTATCGGACCGCTATCGCGGGCTCCATCACTTCTTCCGCCAGAATTTCAGCCAGGTGACCAACCCGCCCATCGATTCCCTGCGCGAGCAGTACCAGATGAGTTTGAAGACGCGGCTGGGAAACCTCGGCAATATCCTGGAAGAGGACCCGGAACAGACCCGGCTCCTGCAGCTCGAATCGCCGGTGCTGACCAACGCCGCCTTCGAGGCCATGCGGACTTACATGGGCGCCGAGGCGGTCGAGATCGATTGCACCTTGCCGGCGGACGGCGCCGAGAACGCCTTGCCGGACGCGCTCTACCGCATCCAGCGCGAGGCCGAGGACGCGGTCAGGGAGGGAAGCGTTCATGTGATCCTGAGCGACAAGGGTGTCAGCGACGAGCGCGCCCCGGTGCCGATGATCCTCGCCACCGGCGCGGTGCACACCTATCTCGTCCGCCAGCAGTTGCGCACCTTCACCTCGCTCAACGTGCGCTCGGCCGAATGCCTCGACGTTCATTATTTCGCCGTGCTCATCGGCGTCGGCGCCACCACGGTCAACGCCTATCTCGCCGAGGAAAGCATCGCCGACCGCCAGCGCCGGGGATTGTTCGCCGGCCTGACCCACGGCGAGTGCGTCCGGCGATACAAGCAGGCCGCCGACGAGGGGATTTTGAAGGTCATGTCGAAGATGGGAATCTCGGTGCTGAGTTCCTATCGCGGCGGCAACAATTTCGAGGCCGTCGGCCTGTCGCGTTCATTGGTCGCCGAGTTCTTCCCCGGCATGGCATCGCGCATCTCCGGCATCGGGCTTTCGGGCATTCAGCGCAAGGTCCTGGATATTCATGCGCGCGCTTACAGCGAGGACGTGATTACCCTGCCGGTCGGCGGTTTTTACACTTACCGGCACGCGGGCGAGGTCCATGGCCTCAACGGCAATCTGATCCACACCCTGCAGAAGGCGGTCGAGACGGACTCCTATGCGGCGTACAAGCAATTCGCCGAAGGGGTGCGTGGCGCACAGCCGATCAACCTGCGCGATTTACTCGATTTCAAGGAGGATTGCGAAGCCGTCGCCCTGGAAGAGGTCGAATCGATCACCGAGATCCGCAAGCGCCTGGTGGCGCCGGGCATTTCGCTTGGCGCGCTGGGCCCCGAAGCCCACGAGACCCTGTCCATCGCCATGAACCGCATCGGCGCCAAGTCGGATTCGGGCGAAGGCGGCGAGGACCCGGCCCGCTATACGCTCCGGCCGAACGGCGACAACGCCTCATCGGCGATCAAGCAGGTGGCCTCGGCCCGGTTCGGCGTCAACGCCGAATACCTCAACAATTGCCGTGAGCTCGAGATCAAGATGGCCCAGGGGTCGAAGCCCGGCGAGGGCGGACAGCTTCCCGGCGTCAAGGTCTCCGAGATGATCGCCAGGCTGCGCCATTCGACGCCCGGGATCACCCTGATTTCACCGC
>JADFPK010000046.1 GCA_022562375.1 Pseudomonadota bacterium | reverse complement strand
TCGGCCTCGAGGACAAGGACGGTAAAACCGCCCACGATCTGGCGCGCGACGCGGGCAATGCCGAGGTTCTGCGCGCGCTCGACGGGGCTGGAGCCGGTTGACGCCGGAATGGGGCGGCGCCCGACCGCCGATGCCGCCTGACCGCGCCATGGGCCCTCTCCACGGGCGCGCCGCCGGCCCCTTACATTCCGCCCAGATACTCGGCCATCGCCGCGAGTTCGTCCTCGCTGAACGATCTCATCAGGCTCGATTTTGCCGGCGAGTTGTTTCGGTCCTTGGACTTGAAATCGAGCATGGTTTTCTTCAAGTAAGCGGCATACTGCCCGGCCACGCGTGGAATTCTGCTGCCGCCCTCGTATCCGCCTCGATGGCACTGGACGCACTGTCCGGCAACGGTGGCCATCTCGCCCTTTTTGGCTTTTTCAGGATCTGCCCTGTAGCCGATGTTCGGCCATTTCTGTTCGGAAAAGAATTTGGCGATCAGCAGCATTTCCTCTTTGGTGAGGCCGCCCGCGACTCCGGTCATCACCGGCGAGCCGGGTTTCCCGGCCAGAAAGGTCTTGGCTAGCATTTCCTCTACGGGGCGCCCGGTCACGACCTCGGTCATTAGCGGCGAGATACGGCGGCCGGCCGAGAAATCCTTGAGCTGAACATAGATGTAGTACAGGTGCTGCCCGGCAATGATCGGAAATTGTCGGTCCTGGGGCGCGCCGTTTACGCCATGACAGGCAAAGCAGGCCTTCAGTTTGTCGCGGACGGCGGCGTATTCGTCCTCCGCCGCCATCACCCCGGGGGGAACGAGCAGGCCCAAACCCAGCGCCAATACCAGAGCCGAAATCAGTCTCATGAGCAATCCTTGCCGATTGGTCGAACCCAAGGATTCCCCCCGAGGCGGCGGCGGTGTCGGCCGCCGCCCTTTGACCGTAAGATCATACAACATTCTCATCGGAAAAAATGGCCGCCTTTCGGCGGCCATTCAGTTGTTAAGGTTTGCTAAATCCGGTCTTGTTAGTTCCCGAGGGTGAACGCGATGACGCTGTTACCGCGTTTATAATTCAGCTGTACGTTACCGCCTGCCGCGACCGCGACGTACTGCGTTCCACCCACCGTGTAGGAAACCGGCGGCGCGTTGACGCCGGCGCCGGCCTGGAACTTCCAAAGCAGGTTGCCGGTCGCGGAGTCGTAAGCCTTGAAGTAGCCGTTGCCCTCACCGGTGAAGACGACGCCGCCGGCGGTCGCCAGGATGCCACCGATCATGGGTTGCTGCGTCTTGACCTTCCACTTGATCTTGCCGGTGTTGTAGTCGACCGCCGTGACGTTGCCCCACTGTTGTTCGCTGGCAATCACCTTGAAGGCGCCGCCCAGCCACAGCTTGCCGCCGGGATAGGGCGTGCTTTCGACGTGATAGGTCATCGGCTGATGCAGGTTGATGGCATAGGCGAGCCCGAGGTTGGGGTCCGTCGCCATCGGTGACCATTCGACGCCGCCATTGGCGCCGGGCAGCATACGCTTGCCGTCCTTGGTCGGCAGCACCCACATGTTTTCCTGGGGCACCATCGATTCCGAGAACCGGATCAGGCTGCAGTCTTTACGGTCGTGGATGTAAATGTGCCCGGTCTTGCCGGCATGCAGCACCCCGGGAACCGTCTTGCCGTCCTTGTCCTTGACGTCGACCAAAACGGGCGGGCTGACGGCGTCGAGGTCCCACACGTCGTGGGCGATATACTGGAAGTGACAGACGTACTTTCCGGTGTCCAGATCGACCGAGATCAGCGAATTGGTGTAAAGGTTATCGCCCGGCCGGATCGACCCGTCGAGGTCGGGCGACGGGTTGCCCGCCATGAAATAGATCCGGTTGGTCGCCAGATCCACGGCCGGGTTCTGCCACACGCCCCCGCCCAGGGTCTTGTACGGATCGCCGAGCTTCTTGAGCGCCGCCTTCTCGGCGGCGATATCGCGAAGCATATCGCGACCCGTGGCGTCGTGCGTCGCCCATACCCCGACCGAATTTTCCGGGATGGTGTGGAACGTCCACAGCAATTTTCCGCTCTCGGAGTCATAGGCCTTGACGAAGCCGCGGACGCCGTATTCGCCGCCATTGGTGCCGATCAGGATCTTGCCGTTGACCGCCGTCGGCGCCATGGTTTCGCTGTAGCCGAGCTCCGGATCGGCGATCTGCTGTTCCCACAACAGCTTGCCGGTCCTGGCGTCGAGCGCCACCAGCTTGGCGTCGAGGGTGCCCATGTAGAGCTTGTCGCCGTAAGCGGCGACGCCCCGGTTGTTGGGGCCACAGCAGTAGGTCGTGATCGGCCCCAGTTTGTGCTTGTAATGCCAGATCTGCTTGCCGGTCGCCGCGTCGAGGGCGTAGACGTGGTTGAACGAGGTGGTGATATACATGATGCCGTTGACGATCAGCGGCGTCGTTTCGAACGACTCCATGACATCGGTCTGGAAAATCCAGGCCGGCCGGAGCTTGCCGACGTTGCCGGCGTTGATCTGACTGGCCGGGTAGTAGCGTGTTTGCTTGTAATCGCCGTTGGTGTGCAGGAAGTTGTTTCCGTCACCGGCGGCACGGTTCAGCATGTCCTGGGTAACGGCGGTCATGTCCCCGTAAAGCGTTGTGTGCGTTGCCCCGGAGACCGGACCGGAAGCGATGACCATCAACGCGATACCGCACAATGACCCGAGCAACACACGGCACTTTCCGAATGCAATCTGTCTCATGATTCCTCCCCTGGGGTAGTCGCGACATCTGGAAATGTCTTCGGCCCCCGAAAAATTGAAGAAATACTAAAAATCGACGGAAAACTATAGACTCGCCGGCATCGCGGCGCAACCGCTCCGCCCGTCCCTACCAAAAACCTCATCCGGGATGGTTTCGGACAATGAATCGGGACATGCCGGCTGTCATGTCTCGTCGAGGACCAGGGTGATGCCACTTTCCGCCAGGTCGATCGATACCGTCGCGCCGCGCGGCAGCGGCGCGTCGACCCGGTAATCGATGACGAACAATTCGCCCAGCGGCGAGTCCACGGTGTATTCGAGATGGTTGCCGAGATAGGTGGCCTTGAGGACGCTGCCCTCCATTCCCTCCACCGAGGCGTCGTTCGACAGGATGATCGCCGCCGGCCGGATGGCGACGTCGACCTCTCCCGGCGGCAGCCCCCGGTGCGGCAGACGTCTTTCGATGCCGCCGATGCGGACGACGGCGATTTCGCCGTTGATGCTCGTGATCTCGGCCTTCACCAGGTTGGCGTCGCCGATGAAGTCGGCGACGAAGACATTGGCGGGGTTCTCGTAGAGTTCGTGCGGGCTGCCTTCCTGGGCGATCACGGCATTATTCATCACGATGATCCGGTCGGAGACCGCCAGCGCTTCCTCCTGGTCGTGGGTGACGTAGACCGAGGTCAGGCCCAGCTTCTGCTGCAGATCGTGGATCTCCTCGCGCATCCGGCGGCGCAGCTTGGCGTCCAGGTTCGATAGCGGTTCGTCGAACAACAGGACCTCGGGCTCGAGGATCAATGCCCGGGCCACCGCCACGCGCTGCTGCTGGCCGCCGGACAACTCGCTGGGCAGCCGCTCACCGAAACCTTCGAGTCCGACAAGCGTCAGCTCGTCCTCCGCCTGGGCATGCGCCTCCGGCTTGGCCATGCCGCCGACCGTGAGCCCATAGGCGACGTTTTCCAGCACCGTCATGTGCGGGAACAGGGCGTAGGACTGGAACACCATGCACACGTCACGGTCCGTCGCCGGCGTTTTGGTGACGTCCTTGTCGCCGATCAGGATGCGGCCGGAGTTCGGCATTTCCAGCCCGGCGATCAAGCGCAAGGTCGTGGTCTTGCCGCAGCCCGACGGCCCGAGCAGCGTTACCAAGGTCCCCGGCTCGATGGTGAAGCTGATGTCGCGCACCGCCACCACCGGGCCGAAGGCCTTGGTTACGCCCTGGAACTGGACCGAAGCCGCTTTGTAGCCGATGGTCATGCCGCGCTTCCCTCGAGGCCAAACTGTTCGGTGTCTCTTCTGGAGAGTTTGCGGGTTCCGACGACGGCTTGGATCAAAAAGATGGCGGCCAGCATAACGACGATCAAGACCGAGGAATAGGATATGGCGAGTCCGTAGTCCGCGTTCTCGACCCGCCCGAGGATGTATGAAGTGGCCATGTCGTAATTGGCGCTGACCAGGAAGATCACGGCGCTGATCGCGGTCATGGCGCGGACGAAACCGAACACCAGCGCCGCGACGATGGCCGGACGCAGCAGCGGCATCACCACCTTGCGCAAGGTGGTGAAACTCTTCGCGCCCAGCGTCAGCGAGGCCTCGTCCAGGCTCTTGTCGATTTGGCTCATGGCGGCAATGCCCGCGCGCACTCCGACCGGCATGTTGCGGAATACGAAGCAAACCACCAGGATGACCCCGGTGCCGGTGATCTCGATCGGCGGAACATTGAAGGCCAGGATGTAACCGATACCGATCACCGTGCCGGGGATGGCGAAGCTGAGCATGGTGCCGAACTCGAACGCGTCCTTGCCGGCAAAGCGCTGACGCACGAGGATGTAAGCGGCAAGCAGCCCGATGCCGGCGGTCAGCGGCGCCGAGATGGCGGCGATCTCCAGTGTGGTCCAGAACGAGTTCCACGCCGCGCCACTCCACACCAGACCATAGAGGCCGGTGGTGATCGAGAAAGCCTCGGTATAGTGACGCAAGGTGAAGCTGTGATCGAACCCCCAGGTTTCCACGAAGCCGCCGAACATGATCATGCCGTAGATGACGGCGGTCAGCGTCGCCCACGGCAAAGCCGCCGCATAGATCGTCCATGTCAGCCGCCTCGGCAGGCGGACGTGTAAACCGGCATCGCCCTTGCCGGTGATGGTGGCATAGGACTTCCGGCCGAGCCAGCGGCGTTGGGCATAGAAGGCCGACAAGGTGAACGCCAACAGCACGAAGGCGAGCACGGCGGCGCGGCCCTGGTCGACCAGAGCCCCGACGATGGCGAAAAATATGCTGGTCGAGAGCACGTCGTATTCACCACCGAGCACCAGCGGGTTACCGAAATCGGCCAGGCTTTCGATGAAGCCGAGGAGGAAAGCGTTGGCCAGCCCCGGCCGCATCAGCGGCAGGGAAACGGTGGTGAAAACACGCCAGTTGTCGGCGCGGAGCGTCAGCCCCGCCTCTTCCATCGAGGGGCTGATGCCTTCGACCACGCCGATCAGCACCAGGAAGGCGATCGGGGTGAAGGCCAGCATCTGAGCCAGCCAGATGCCGGGCAGGCCGTATATCCAGCGCGTCGGCTCGAAATCGAACGCCCATTCGAGGAAGGTATTCACCACACCCGAGCGGCCGAACAGCAGGATCACCGCCAGCCCGATGACGAAAGGCGGGGTGACGATCGGCAGCACCGTAAGCACGCGCAGTATCTTCTTGGCGCGAAAGCCGGTGCGGGTGGCGATCAGGGCGAAAGCGAGGCCCAACACGGTGGTGCCGGCGCCCACCAGGGTGGCCATGAAAAGGGAGTTCCAGGCGATGCCGCAAGTCAATCTAGAGGTCAGGCAATCGAGGCCCCAGATGTCCCGGGAAAACAGCTTGATGAAGAAAAGCGCCGGGGCGAAGTTCTCGTCATTGTCCTGGACGGCGCTGACGAGGATACTGGCGACCGGGAACAAGATGAAGGCGACGATCAGGGCGATGACCAGTCCGATGGAGCCGACGACGAAAACATCGCCGTTGATCACACCGCGCTTCGCCATGCCTTGGGTCAAAAGGAAGAGGAACGCGCCGCAGACCAAAAGGGCGCCATAGCCCATGCCGAACTGGCGGTCGCCGAGCTCGCCGAAGGCGGATTCAAGGAAACCGAATCCCCAACCGCCGAGCCCGATGGCGAAGCCCTGGGCCAGGGTATAGGCGAGGCCGAAACCGCCGGCCGTCATCAGCACCGTGGCGGCCCACGGCTTGTCGCCACCGCGCCACAACACCGCCAACGGCGCAACCAGCGCCAAACCGATGGGCAGCAGCCACGCCCGGCCATGGTCCATGACCTGAAGGGTGGCCGGCGCCGAACCGATGTCAGCCGGAAAGGCGCCGAACCAGGCGAAACCGAAGAACCCGTCGTCTATGGCGTACCAGGGAAGGACCGTATAGCCGGCCCATCCCACGGCAAGCCATAGAACGACGGTCTTGTTCACGGCCTATCGTGCCACGGAATGCCTAACGTGGCAGCGCCTTCACCTCCTTGTCCCACCTTTTGAGCAGGCGCTTGCGTTCGGCCGACGATCCGTACTTCTTGAAGTCGTAGTCGATGAGCTTGATATCGGCCATCTTCGGCGCTTCCGGCGGTGGCGCGACGCTCGCGTTCGACGGCACCTGATACGCCCTGGCTTTCGGCATGAGCTTCTGGGCTCCGGGGCTCAACGCCCAGTCGACCCATTTCTTGGCGCTTTCGAGGTTGCGGGCGCCCTTGATGATGCTCATCGAGCCGATCTCGAAGCCGGTCCCCTCGCAAGGCGCCACGGCCTTGATCGGCATGCCCTTGATGACCTGGGTCACCACGTCGTGGAGGAAGGTGATGCCGATGGTGGTCTCGCCACGGGCCGCCGCCTTGATCGGCGCCGAGCCCGACTTGGTGTACTGGTTGATGTTCTTGTGCAGCGCCGCCAAGAACTTGAATCCCTCATCCTCGCCGAAGAGCTGCACGATGGTGGCGAGCGTCGTATAGGACGTGCCGGACGAGTGGGGACTGGCGATCTGGACCTCTCCCTTGTAGATCGGCTTGGTCAGGTCTTTCCAGCATTTCGGCGCCGGCAGGCCCTTCTTCGCCAGCAGCTTCGTGTTGTAGCCGAAGCCCAATGCTCCCATGTAGATGCCGACCGTTTTGTAACCCGACGTCTTGGCCTGGTTCTGCGCCCACGGATGCAACTTGCCCAACATCGGCGACTTGTAGACGATGGTCAGGCCCTCTTCGGCGGCCTGGAGGTGAGGGTCGCCGGTGCCACCCCACCAGACATCGCCTTTCGGGTTTTTCCGTTCGGCATTGATTTGCGCGAAAGTCTCGCCGGAACTCTTGCGAGTCATCGCGACCTTGATCCCGGTGGCCTTTTGGAACTCCTTGATCACCAATTGGCACCACTCGATCTGAGGGCTGCAGTAAAGAGTTAGCTTCGCCGCCTGGGCCGTGGAGGCAGCCGCGAAAACCACGAGGGCAGCGGCCAAGGGTACGCTAAAGCGGATTGATTGCTTCATTTCATCTCTCCCCATATATTTATAGATCGGTCCGCCGAACATATCATCAGCTGATCAGGTATGTCGGCGTGCCGTGCCGATCTCACTAAAGTACAGGAAACACTTCGCCTGTTTCTTGTCGCGATTCCAGCGACGTATTAGACACCCAAGGTGAATCCTATCATACCTGATATTTAATTTCACCCACTTGAATCGCGCCATCGTTGGAGCGGTGCGGTTGAAATATGACCGGTTCACGGATGGCGATCGCCAACGGCGGGCGCCCCGGTTTCCCGCCAGGGCCCGGACCTCGAATTCGGTGACCCTTCGACTCCCGATGCCCCGATCATGAACGACGATGGAGATGCAGAAATCATGAACGACAATGGACTGGAGGCCCGATTCGACGCCGCCCGGGAGATCGCCCGTGATGCCGGTGGTCTCGCCCTCAAGCACTTTGTTCGCCGCGACACCCTGAAAGTCGAGACCAAAGGGGTCCATGATTTGGTGAGCGAGGCCGACCGTGATGTCGAAGCGCTGATTTCCAGTCGACTCATGGCGTTGTTCCCCGACGATGGGTTTATCGGCGAGGAGACGGGTGTCGGGGCAGGGGGGGTGAAGGCAGCCGGGATATGGGTGGTCGACCCGATCGATGGCACCGCCTGTTTCGTTAACGGCATGCCGTCCTGGTGCGTCTCCATCGCATTTCTCATCGGCAATGATATCGAGATCGGCGTGATCTACGATCCCAACGCGGAGGAGCTGTTCGCCGCCCGACGCGGCCACGGCGCGACTTTGAATGACGAACCGATACGCGCCAGAAAGGCGGAGTGTTTCGAGGACGGGAGCGTCGGTATCGGCTATTCGCTGCGGCTCGAGCCGCGGCCGACGTTGACCGCGTTCCAGAGGCTGCTGACCGCCGGCGGCATGTACGTCTGCAACGGCTCGGGTGCGTTGATGCTCGCCTATGTCGCCGCCGGACGCCTGATCGGCTACTACGAAGCCCATATGAACGCTTGGGACTGTCTCGCCGGCATCGGCCTGATACGGGAGGCCGGCGGCTGGACCAACGACTTTCTTGCCGATGACGGCCTGATCCACGGCAACGTCATCGCCGTGGGGGCGGTCGGACTGGCCGAGGCCATGCGGCATTTGGCCGGGCTGAATTGAGTCATTCAGGCCCACGCTTCGCCCTGGCCGTCCTCGATCACGGCGTCGGTCATCAAGCCGGATTGCGAACCGGTCGGGTGCTTTTTTTGCCGGCGCGCCGATCCCGTCGAATTTCCTTTGTAACCTTGGCCACGGCGATGTAAGCAAACCAAGCCGCCGGAACCGACGGTTCGCTTTCGGCGGGAGTCTCTGGATCATCCGATTGGCAAGACAGATAATCCCTAGATAAATCAAGCTATCCGCGATCAGTTCAGCCGTGAAGAGGATCGTGCCGGACCTCAGACCGATCAACCGATTGTTAGTCGCGAATCGCAGTGAAATCGCGATCCGCGTGATGCGGGCGGCGACCGAGGCCGGCATCTCGACGGTCGCCGTTTACTCCCAAGAGGACAAGCTGGCGCTCCACCGCTTCAAGGCGGACCAGAGCTACAGGATCGGCGTCGGGCTGGGGCCGGTGGAGGCCTATCTGTCGATCGATGAGATGTTGCGTGTGGCTCAGCTGTCGGGCGCCGACGCGATCCATCCCGGTTACGGTTTCCTGTCCGAAAAACCGGAGTTCGCCGAGGCCTGCGCGGCGGCCGGGTTGACCTTCATCGGACCCTCGCCCGAGACCATGCGGGCGCTGGGCGACAAGGTTTCGGCGCGCCGGCTGGCCGAGGAGGCCGGTGTGCCGGTGGTGGCGGCGACTGGAGAGCTGCCAAATGATGAGGCCAAAATCAAGAAACTCGCCGGCGCCGTCGGCTATCCGTTGATGCTGAAGGCCAGTTGGGGCGGCGGCGGCCGGGGCATGCGCGAGATCGAGGACGAAGCCGATTTGGCGCGCGAGGTCGAGGCCGGCCGGCGCGAGGCGCAAGCCGCGTTTGGCCGCGACGAGGTCTACCTCGAGAGGCTCATCCGCCGGGCCCGTCACGTCGAGGTGCAGATCCTCGGGGATGAACACGGCAACATCGTCCATCTCTTCGAACGCGACTGTTCGGTCCAGCGCCGTAACCAGAAGGTGGTCGAGCGGGCGCCGGCGCCGTACCTGGACGACACCCAAAGAAGCGAGTTGTGCGAGGCGGCGCTGCGTCTCGCCCGTCACGTCGGATATCTCGGCGCCGGCACGGTCGAGTTCCTGATGGACATGGATAAGGGCGGCGTCTACTTCATCGAGGTCAACCCGCGGATTCAGGTCGAGCACACGGTCACCGAGCAAGTCACCGGCATCGATATCGTCAAGGCGCAGATCCGCTTGGCCCAGGGCGCCGAGATCGGCACGCCGGCCTCGGGCGTGCCGGCGCAGGACGACATCCGGCTCAATGGCCATGCCATCCAATGCCGCATCACCACCGAGGATCCGGAGGCCAACTTCGTGCCCGATTACGGGCGTATCGCCGCTTACCGCGGGGCGACCGGCTTCGGCATCCGTCTCGATGGCGGCACCGCGTACTCGGGCGCCGTGATCACCCCGTACTATGACTCGCTGCTCGAGAAGGTCACCGCCTGGGCGCCGACACCCGAGGAGGCCATCGACCGCATGGATCGGGCGCTGCGTGAGTTCCGCATCCGCGGCGTGGCGACCAATCTGGTCTTTCTCGAGGGCCTGATCAACCACCCGCGCTTCCGGGCGGCGGACTATACGACGCGCTTCATCGACGAGACGCCCGAGTTGTTCCAATTTCCCCGCCGCCGCGACCGGGCGAGCCGCCTGCTGCGCTTCATCGCCGAGGTGACGGTCAACGGCAACCCGGAGGTCGCCGGGCGGCCGGAGCCGAAACCGGGATCGCCGCCGCAAATGCCGACCGGCCTGGGGCCGGCGGCGGCCGAGGGGTCGCGTCAGCTTTTCGAGCGCCTGGGGCCCGAGGGTCTCGCCCGGTGGATGCTCGACCAAGAGCGGGTGCTGATCACCGACACCACCATGCGTGACGCCCATCAGTCGCTACTCGCCACCCGCATGCGCTCCTTCGACATGATTCAGGTGGCCGACGCTTATGCCACCGCCCTGCCCGAGCTGTTTTCGGTGGAATGCTGGGGCGGCGCGACGTTCGACGTGGCCATGCGTTTCCTCAAGGAGGACCCGTGGGATCGGCTGGCCGATTTGCGTGCGCGCATTCCCAACATTTTGCTGCAGATGC
>JADFPK010000045.1 GCA_022562375.1 Pseudomonadota bacterium | reverse complement strand
CCCTGTTGACCCAATTCCGGATGGTTGTCTCCGTCTCCTTGAGCAGCTTCACCTGCGCCGGATTGTCGTCGACCGTTTTCCTCAGGGCCTTTATCTGCTCGAAGAACCCGGCCTTGCCGGCTTTGTACGGGTCGAGGAATTCCTTTTCGCCGCCAAGAAGGAAGCCGCGCATGCCGGTCTCCATATCCACCGCGAAGGCCAGAAGTTGCATCGCGCTGGCCACCACTTCGTGGGTGTGGTCCACCCACCCAACCGTCTTCTGGACAAGCTCGAAATTCTCGGCAACCGATTTCTGGGCGGCCTGGAACTCATCCCGGCGCTTTTGCAGTAGGGTTGCCTCGCGGTCGGAGAAGGTCGCGATCTGGCCGCGGAACTTGTCGAAGTACACCTTGCCCCGCGCCTCGCCGACGAGCTTGGCCATGTCGTTCATGGTGTCGGCGTCGCCGATGTCACGGCGCAGTTGGATCGTCGGTTCGGTGACATTCTCCTGCCACTCCCGCAGGACTTTCTCCGCCTCAGCCAGTCGCTCGACCTGCTTCGGGTTGTCGTCGACCGTCTTCTGCAGGGAGGTAATTTTTTCGTAGGTCGCTTTCTCCCCGCCGATGTACGGATCGAGGAAGCCCTCCTTGCCGGCCAGCAGAAAGCCCCGCATGCCGGTCTCCATATCGACCGCCGCGGCGAGGATCTCCTCCTCAACCTCCAGCACCTCATGGGTGTGGTCGACCGCCTTGTTGGTCTCGACGATGGAGTCGATGCTGTAAACGCTGACGCCCCCAAGGATCAACAGGAGGACCAGGGGGGAGCAGATACCAAGCAGGATTTTGGGCTTGGTCTTCAAAGAATTGAATTTCATGACCTTCTCCTAATAAAAAGTCGTTGTAGGCACCCGTGCCGGTAAGGATTTCGACCAAGGCCCCGGTGGACGTTATCAAGCCGAGACCCGTCGTGGGGAGCCAAATACGGTATGATCGGCTTCGGCGACGGTCGCCGCCGCGGCGCTGTCATTTTCCAGATTCAACATCCCTTTGTCTCTTTGCGGTGCAATCGTTGGTCTCTCATAAGCCGGGTCGACCACCTTCTCCTCGATCCGCCTGGAACTTCGTGGCCAGTGCTTTTCACGTTGGTGGTTGAGCTATCCCAGCGCGCAAGAGCGTAACGATGAACCGCGCCGGTCGGCCTTGGTTCGGCTGCGACTTAAATGCAGTAAGGTTAATTATTGGTTAAACGGACTTGTTAAATCGTTTGTACCCTGGCCTTTTAATATGACAATCTGTAATATTAAACTGAATTGTTAATCTATGTTATCTTCTGTCCCTCCGGGTTCCTTTTTTGCTAATTAAATCCGTATCCTGACCATCCCGCCCCTTCGCCATAGGATGGCCTATGGACCCCTTCATTCATTCCGTTAGCGAGCACTGAGTCGTGGTTTCAGGGCGAATTTTTTTCTCCTCGCTCAAATTTCTGGCATGAAACCGGTTTCGAATCCCACCCGCGCCAGGGCGGCCCGGCTGTTCGCCCGGCGTTGCCCCGTTGCCATCGCGGGCCCGTCGGGCGCCAGAGCGCCCGCCCAACGGCATCATTTCTCCGGACCCGGCGTAGTCGATGGCGGTCGATTGGCAATACACTAACTGCGGGTATCCGTTATGCCAGCTATCGTTATAATGGTAATTTTGTTGTTTGAAAGTCGGTTTGCCTGGTGAACTTCGGCGCTAATCCAGTTTAACGATGGGTTTTAATCAACTACGTTGTTATACGCTGTTTTCTGTTGTATTCTCCAACATGTCGTGTATATTACCGTTTCTTATCCCGCAAGTTATTGGGGTATAACCCTTTTTTTCCGGGAATAGCCGGGAGGCAGTCCCCAGCTTTTTTTCGAGAGATGGATTCCATAGCCGTCACGGTCGGCTCATCGCGGCATTGCACCAAATTGTTGCGCGATGAGGGGTTACGGCTACCGTAGCCGGAGTTGATCGGAGTACATGACCCGAGCCACAGCGCAATACAGGGAATCTCCGCGACTGCCCGGTAAATGCGCCGGCTGTCCGGTCCGCAGGTTCGCGGCCTATGCGGGCGCATCACGCGGTTCCCTGAAATTCCTCCAGGCCATCCGGTTGGACGATCGCGTCCTGCCGGCGAAGCGGAACATCTGCCGCGATGAGAGGGAGGCCGACGAGGTCTTCACCCTTTATGACGGCTGGGCCTTCACCTACAAGCTCCTGCCCGACGGGCGCCGCCAGATTCTCGATTTCCTGTTGCCGGGAAGCTTCATCGGCCTGCATATGCTGTGGTTCAAGGCCATGCCCCATTCGGTGCAGAGCCTGACCCCCGTCAGCCTATGCGTGTTCGACAAGGAGAAGTTCCGCGATCTTCTCAGGCGCAAGCCCGAGTATGAGTGGGAACTGCTGAAATATTCGGCCTCCTGCCAGGCCCACTCGGACGAGCGGCTGTCGGACCTCGGCCGGCGCACGGCGAAGGAGCGGATCGCCCGGCTGGTCCTCGAGCTTCATGATCAATTCGCCGGCCGCGGCATGGTGGACCGCGGATCCTTCCCCTTTCACGTCCGCCAGGAGCACATCGCCGACGCCCTCGGCCTGACCAAGGTCCATGTCTCCCGCACCCTCCAGGGCCTGGGCCACGATGGGCTTTTCGAGGTCAACGGTCGGACGGCAAATATCTTGGATCTCAGAGGCCTAAGGGAGCTTACTGGCTTCACCGAAAGACGCGCCCTGCAACCGGGTTAGCTGTCCGTCGTCCAGCCGCCACCGCTACCACGGCTTGCCTTGTGTCGCCCCGTCCCCTACAGGCAGAGGCTTCAAGCGGTCGTCTTTTCCAGGACCTCGGGGTTGAGAACGCGGACCGGCCCGCCATCGAGGTAGGCGCCGATGTCCTCGACCGCGTGGCCAAAATAGACCCGGTAATTGTCGTCCGTGACGTAGCCGAGATGCGGCGTGATCACCGTGTTTTCGAGATTCCGCAACGGATGGTCCAGGGGCAAGGGCTCGACATCGTAGACATCGAGGCCGGCGCCGGCGATGGTTCCGTCCTTCAGCGCCGTTATCAGTGCCGCCTCCTCGATGATGGGACCACGAGAGGTGTTGACGAGGGTGGCCGTCGGCTTCATTTTGGCGAGTTCGCCGGCGCCGATCAGACCCCTTGTGCGGTCGCTCAGCACGGTGTGGATGGTGATCACGTCGCCGGTCGTGAGCAGTTCCTCGAATCCCACCTGCCTGACGCCGACTTCGGCGCAGCGCTCGCCGGTCAGGTTCTGGCTCCAGGCGATGACGTCCATCTCGAAGGCCTTGCCGACCGCGGCCACCCTGGCGCCGATCTTGCCGAGACCGATCACCCCCAGCACCCTGCCATTGATCGCCCTGCCAAGCGCCGTCTGCCAGCGGCCCTCGCGGGTCGCCCTGTCCTCTTTCGGGATGTCGCGCATGAGCGCCAGGATCAAGGCCCAGGTCAGCTCCGCCGGAGAATATCCAACGGACTCGGTGCCGCTGACGACGACGCCCCGGGCCGTCGCCGCATCGAGGTCGATAGCGAGGTTGCGCATCCCGGTGGTGACCAGCAGCCTCAGCTTGGGCAGATTGCCGATCAAGGCGGCGGGAAACGGCGTGCGCTCGCGCATGATCACGACGATGTCGAAATCCCGCAGCCGTTCGGCGACCGCGTCGGGATCGGCGAGATGGTCGTCGAACACGGCTATTTCGGCCCGCTCGGCGACGGCCGACCAGTCCGCCGCCTCCAGGGCGACGTTCTGGAAATCGTCCAGAATGGCAATACGCGTCTTGTCCGCCACCTTCTTCCTTCCTCTTCGCCGGCGATGGTCCGATCGACGGGGCGCGGCATTTTTGCGATTTTACTTACAGTAGGCCGGGTGATAATTTGCTTCAAGCCTGACACGCCGGCCACCGGGGAGAGCGCCGCGCGCCACCGGGGAGAGCGCCGCGCGAAGGTCATCGAACGGTTATCGATATCGGGGGGAGGCCGATCTTGAGCGCAAAAAGCGTCGAACTCAACGGGGTCGGTTACCGCTGGCCGTCTCGGCCCGTCGTCGTCGTCTGCATCGACGGCGGCGATCCGGCCTATTTCGACCGGGCCATCGATGACGGCATCGTCCCCAACGTCGAACGCTTCATCGAGGAGGGGTTCGGCGCCGTCGCCAACGCGGTGGTTCCCACCTTCACCTGCCCGAACAACATATCGATCGCCACCGTCAGCCCGCCCTCGGCCCACGGCATCTCGGGCAATTACTACCTCGATCCCGACACCGGCCGGGAAGTGGTGATGACCGGCCCTGAGCTTATGCGCTCGAGCACCATCTTCGAAAAATTTTCCGTCGCCGGGGCAAAGGTCATCGCCATCACCGCCAAGGACAAGCTGCGCCGGCAGTTGGGAAAGGGAATGGACATCGCCGGCGGCGGCATCTGCTTCTCGTCCCAGTACGCCGACCGGTGCACCCTGGAGGAGAACGGCATCGAGGACGTGCTCGATTTCGTCGGCCGGCCCTTGCCCGACATGTACTCGGCCGATCTATCCCTGTTCGTGCTCGACGCCGGCGTCAGGTTCATGGAACAGGCGCGCAAGCCCGACATCATGTATCTCTCCCTTACCGATTTCATCCAGCACAAATACGCGCCGGGCGAGGGCGAGGCGGACGCCTTCTATAAGGACCTGGATGAGAGGTTCGGCCGCTTGGCCGCGCTCGGCGCCGTCGTCGCCCTGACGGCGGACCACGGCATGAACGACAAATCCAAGGCCGACGGCACGCCCAACGTGATCTGGCTTCAGGATCTGCTGGATGAGGAGTTCGGCGTCTCCTCGACCACGGTCATCTGCCCGATCACCGACGCTTTCGTCGGCCACCACGGGGCGCTGGGCGGCTTCGTCCGGGTCTACTGTAGCGCCGCCGTGACGCCCCAAAGCGTGATCGAATTCACCGCCGCCATCGCCGGCGTCGAATCGGTCCATGACAAGGAAGCGGCGGCGGCGGAATTCGACCTCCCGCCCGACCGCGAGGGCGACGTGGTGGTGATCAGCGACGCCGGGACCTGCATCGGCGCGTCGGCGGCGAACCACGATCTCTCGGGCCTCGAAGGGCACCGGCTGCGCACCCATGGCGGCGTCTCCGAGCGCCGGGTGCCGTTCATCATATCGGCGCCCCTGAACGAAACCTACCGCGCCCGCGCCGCCAATGGCGTGGTCAACAACTATGAGATTTTCGACTACGCCATCAACGGCGCCGAGATCGGCGAAGCCGCCGCGACGTAGCACCGCGCACTGGGCCGAGAGAACCTTGACGGCGCCGAATGCGCCATCGTCGTCCGCGCCTTTCGCGCCGCGCCGGCGGGCCTTCGCCACGCCGAAGCGGCTCCGGCCGCGCAGGCGGGCCCGCGTCAATCCCCGAGGCCCGTCCCCTTGCCGGCGCCGAACAGCTTCACGGCATTGCCATGGGCGATCGCCTTGGCGACCTTGCGCGGTAGCAGGGCGAGCCACCGGCGGTGTTCCTCCACCAACCGGCGATAGATCTCCCAGCGGCCGTTGACATAGGTGTCGGTGCCGACCATGAAACGGCCGGGATGGTCGAGGAACAGTTTGCGCCAGGCCGGATCGAGGCGCCCGCCGGGCGCGATGTCGTCGGCGCGGAACGAAACTTCGGTCCAAAGCAGGGGATAGCGCTCCAGGAGTCGGCGGATCGTCCCGGGCGGCGCCGCCATGCCGGCATGGGCCCACAACACCTTGAGCTTCGGCTCGATCGCGAACAGGGCGCGCACCGGCGGGGCCCCGGAATGGACGTGGAGGACGATATCCCGCGCCACCGCCATTTCGGCCAATCGCCTGATCTCGGGCGTTCGGGCCTCGCTTTCATCGAGCAGGTGAAATTCGCCGATACCCCGATAGACGCCCCGCCCGAGCCGCCCGGCGACATAGTCGATGACCCCCCGGTCGCGGAACCACCCTATATCCACCCTGCCGCGGTAGGGCCTGAGGATCGGCACGATGCGCTCTCGATCGGCGCGGTAGAGCTTGAGCGTGCCGTCGTCGGGCGTGCTGGAGACCAGCGCCCTGGCGACACCCGCCGCCGTCAACTTGTCGAGGATGACGCGGGGGCCATATGATTCCCAGGCCTCCCGGCTGTAATGGACATGGGTATCGAAGACCGGCAGCGTCTTCTCGGCCGCCACCGCTGGCGCCGACAACGCCATCGCGGCGAGCGCCGCGGCGATGCCACCCATCGCCCGATATGCCCCGGCTCCACCCATCATTGGCGACGATACTAGCCGATTTAGGCCGAGCCGCGAAACCGTGCCGGCGCACCCCGCCCCTTCCGGCAATGAAGCGGATTTCCGGCCAACTTGGCGCGAGCCTCGCCAGGATCGCGGCGACGGTCGATTTCTGTTCGCCGGCGAGCGGCCCGGTTGTGCCGCCCCCCGATATCTGATCCAATCGTCGGGCGATGAGTCCGTTGGCCAAATTTCGATCGGGGATTCTCCTCTGCGCCGGTCTGCTGGCGCTGCTCCCGGCGGCGGGCGCGCGGGCCGAGTTGATCGTCGTCGCCAACGAATACGCCGGCACGCTTTCGATCATCGACGGCGAAACCGGTGCGGCGCGGACGCTCACCGTCGGAGGGGACCCCCACAATCTGGCGGTGACGGCCGGCGGCGGGCGGGTCATCGTCACCCATCCGTCCGCCGGCCAGGTGAGCGTCATCGACCCCCGGCTGCCAAAGCTGTTGAAGCGTTTCGCGGTTCCGGGCCGGCCGCACGGCGTCGCCGTTAGTGCCGATGACCGCTGGGCCTTCATCGGCGCCGAAACCGGCCGCAGGCTTTACCGCCTCGATCTCGCCAAGCTGGAACTCGCCGGCGCCTTCGCGCTCGAGCCGGCGCCCCACAATCTGGCCCTGACGGCAACCGGCCGGGCGTGGATAACGGTCCAGGGGGGAAGCACGCTTTGGCTGGTGGACCTGGTGAGCGGCGCGCCGGTCCATCGCCTGGACACCCCGGCCCTGCCCCACGACCTCGCCATTAGCCGCCAAGGCGGCGCCCTCTGGGTGACCAACTGGGGAAGCCCGGACGTCTTCCTCGTCCAGGGCGACCCGCCACGGCTCCTGACCGTCAAGATCGGCGGCCGCCAGCCCCATCACGTGGTACTGACGCCCGATGGCGCCGAGGCGTGGATCACCAATCACGGGTCCGAGGACATCAGCGTCATCGACACCGCCGGGCGGCGCGAGCTTCGGCGCATCGCCGTCGGCGAAGCCCCCCATCATGTCGCCTTCTCGCGCGACGGCCGCTGGGCCTACGTCGCCAACAGCGGCTCGAACGACGTTTCCGTCATCGACGTAGCCGCCCGACGCGAGGTCCGCCGCTTGCCGGCGGGCGCCCATCCCCACGGCATCGTCACCATCGCTGGGAACGTCGCTACGTTCGGCGCCCCCGACCTTCGGTCGGCCGAAGCCGACTTTGCCCACTCCGCCGAAGCGGTCACTCCGGCTGCGAAGGCCGGGCGGTCGGCGAAGGCCGATGGCGGCAAGAGGCGCCGATTTTCAGCCCTTCACTGATCAGCCCTTCACTGAAAAGAACCGGTTGCCCGATCGGCCGGGGCGATGGTGCCCATGGCCCCGAGCGTGGCGGGACACGGCGCCGGCGCGCCGGGGCTCACCATCCTCGCCAGCGGACCGGCGGGCGGTCACGCGTTGGTCGGCGCCGCGTCCTACAAGGGCGCCCGCAGGATCGAGCTAACGATGCGGGAATGGGGATACTCACCCGCCATGCCGCGGATCAAGACCGGCGAAGTGGTTCGCTTTATCGTCAGCAACAAGGGCCGGATGCCCCACGAGTTCATGCTGATGAGCGGCGCCGGCATGCAGGCGGTGAACTACCGCCAGCAACCGGCGGATTGGAACCTCACCGAGCACGAGGCGCCCTACGAGAACCCCGTGGTGATGCCGGGCGACAAATTCGAGTTGCTGGTGCGGGCCGACAAGCCGGGAATGTGGATGTACATGTGCATGTTCCCCTACCACATGCGGTTCGGCATGATGGGCATGATGATGGTTTCCGCCGACGCCGGATCGCCCGCCATGGAGGGCATGAAGATGGATATGCCCGGCATGAAGATGGGGCGCTAACCTGAGAGACCCGTGGCGACGGGCGCGCGGGCGGGGCGCCTGATCCGCCTAGTTCTCGGCCGGGGACGCGCCGGCGCGAATCGCCGGGACGAAGAGCAGCGCCGTGCAACCGGCGCCGAAGCCCAGGCAGATCACCGCGATCGCCTCCATGCCGATGCCGCGATCGATGAGCCACCCCATGGCCGGCGGCGCCAGTGCCACCGAGATCAGCATCAGCGCTTGCACCAACGCCCTGACCTCGCCGAGATGGGCGATGCCGTAGATCTCCGCCCACAAGGCGCCGCTGATGGTGATCCACGCGCCGGTGCCGAGCCCCATGGCCATCATATAGAAAAGCGCGATGCCCGGATGGTCGAAGAACACCAGCGCCAGAAGCGCCAAGCCTGTCGGCGCCATGTAATAGGGCAGCAGCCGTTGCGCCCCGAGGCGATCGACCAGCTGCCCCGAGACCAGCGTCGCCGCCACCTTGGCGACGGCATAGCCGACGAAACAACTGGCGAGCCAGGCGAGCGACCACCCCTTGGTATCGGCGAGGTGCACCTGGTGGAAGAAGAGGCCCGAGAGGATGACGACATGGGCCAGGGTCGCCGGCAGGATCAGGTAGAAGCGGGGATCGCGAAGCACCTGCCGGCGGGTGTATTGGCGCCCGGAAGGCCCGCGCCGCGCCGTCTCCGCCGGCGGATCCTCGAGCAGACGCCGGTGGCGCTCGCCATGGCCCTTGAGCATCCACAGCACCGCCGGCACGATGAGGAGCGCCACCGCCGTGCCCAATACCCCCCAGGTCAAGCGCCAGCCGATGGCGGCGATCAGCGCCACGGCGATCAGCGGCAGCGCGGCCTCGCCCATGGTCTGGCCGAGCGAGGCGATGCCCGCGGCCTTGCCGCGCTGGCCGCCGAAATAGCGCGCCATGCTGGTGGTCGCGGCATTAACCGTCAGCCCCGGTCCGGCGAGGCGGAGCGCAAACAGCGCCAGGCCCAGGAACGCCACCCCCGGCGCCAGCGCCAGGAAGAAACACGCCGCCACCAGCCCGGCGCAGACCATCGCCGTGTAGTGGCGTAGATCCACATCGTCGATCTTGCGGCCGAGCCATATGACCGCGATCCCACTGCCAAGCGTCGCCAGCGAATAGATCGATCCGAACGACCCGTGGGACAGGCCGAACTCGGCGCGGATCTCGGCGCCGAACAGGCCGATGAAGTAGGTGTGGCCGACGCTCGAGGTCATGGTGAACAGCAGGCCGTAAGCGAGGAACCTGCGGTTCTCGAGGACGAATGTCAGGTAGTTCCGCATCGAAACTTATCGTCTGAAAATGCCGGACCCCGGCGCCGCGGGACACGGACCGGTGAGCAATCCGCTCTAGCTTATACCAAAGGTCCTTGATAATGACCCCTAGAGATCGGGGGGAAGGGCAACCGATCGACTCGGCGCCGGCGGCGGCGCATTGCGCCGGCGATTGACGACGATAAGTCTGGGCGTCGCCGGCCTTTCGCGATAATTGTAGGTGATGTTGCGCATCCGTGGCCTTTCCCGTCCCGGTCTCGAGCCCTTCGACTTCGACCTTGCCCCCGGCGAGGCCGTCGCCATGTTCGGCCCATCGGGCGCCGGCAAGACCCTGTTGCTGCGCGCCATCGCCGATCTCGACCCCAACGACGGCGCCTGCGCCCTCGGGGATGCCCGGCGCGACGACATGCCGGCGCCCGATTGGCGGCGTCTGGTGACCTATATGGCGGCGGAGCCGGGATGGTGGGGAGACCGCGTCGGCGATCACTTCGCCGACCCCGATAACAGCCGCCGGCTCCTGCCGCCGCTGAAGCTGCCGGAAGACGCCATGGGCTGGGCCCTGGCGCGGCTTTCCACCGGCGAGAAGCAGCGCCTGGCGTTGGCCCGGGTGCTGGAGCGGGCGCCGAGGGTGATGTTGCTCGACGAGCCGACCTCGGGCCTCGACGCCGACACCACCCGGGCGGTCGAGGGCGTGCTTAGCGCCCGCCTCGGTGACGGCGCCGCCATGTTATTCGTCACCCACGACATCGAACAGGGCAAGCGCCTGGCCCGACGCGCGCTTTTCATCGACGCCGGCAAGGTGCGCCAGGGGGACTTGTGAATTACATTACGCTGAGCTACGGGGACCTCGTCATCGCCGCCCTGCTGATCGGCGTCAACGCGGCGCTGTCGATCCGTTTGCGCCTGTCGCTGGAGCGCCCGCTGCTGATCGCGGCGTGCCGCATGGTGGTGCAGCTCCTGCTCCTCGGCCTGGTGCTCAAGGTGCTGTTCGAGACCGTGTCTCTGCCCTTCACCGCCGCCGCCGCGCTGGTGATGATCCTGTTCGCCGGATACGAGGTCATGGCACGCCAGGAACGCCGGCTTAAGGGCTGGTGGAGCTACGGCGTCGGCACCGGCTGCATGCTGTTCGGCGGCACCATCATCACCGTCTTCGCGCTGACCACGCAGTTGCAGCCCGAGCCGTGGTTCCATCCGCGCTATGCGCTGC
>JADFPK010000254.1 GCA_022562375.1 Pseudomonadota bacterium | reverse complement strand
CCATCTGACGGTCGCCGCCGGGCCGCCGGGCATCGCCGGTTTCGAGTCCCTGGCCGGCGAGATCGCCGCCATAGAGGGCGTCGTCCGCGTCCGTCCGGTGATCGAGCGTCAGGTCATGGTGTCGTCGCGCGGCCGGCTTTTGGTCCTCATCGCCAGGGGCTTGCCCGACGACGAACTCACCGAGCTTACGGGTGGCGGCGGCGAAGGCGCGCCCGAGATCGTCATCTCGCCACGGCTGGCGGCGAAGCTCGGTGTCGGCCGGGGCGATGCCCTGACCCTGATGACGCCCACCGGCGGCGAGGTCGGCGCCAAGTTAGGCATCCAACTGGCGCCGCGGCGCGGTCGTTTTCGCATCGGCGCCCTTGCCGCCGCCACCACCGGACCGAGGGGGGAATCTTTGCTGTTGATGCCGCTGGCCGCGGCCCAGCGCATGTTCGGCCTGCCCGGCCGGGTCAGCGCGCTCGAGGTCGAGGTCGCCGAGCCCGCGCGGGTGGAGGCCTGGACCGCCGGAATCTCGCGCCTCGCCGGCGGCGGTTTCAAGGTCCGCGATTGGCGTCAGGTGAACGCGACCTTGCTGGTGGCGCTCGAGGTCGAGCGCGTCGCCACCTTCATCATCGTCTCCCTCATCGTCCTCGTCGCGGCGCTCAACATCATCGCCAGTATGGTGATGCTGGTGAAGGACAAGGGCCGCGACATCGCCATCCTGCGCACCATGGGCGCGACCCGGGGGATGATCCTTCGCATCTTCATCTTTAGCGGCGCTTCCGTCGGCGTCCTCGGCACCGCGATCGGCACCCTTGTCGGCCTGTTGCTGGCGGCGGGCATCGAGGATCTCGGCGGGGCGATCGCGGCGCTCGGTGTCGGGCATGGCTATTCGGGCGAGGCCGAATTCTTCGCCCGTCTGACCTCGAGGCTCGATGGCGCCGACGTGGCGGTGGTGGTGCTGACGGCGCTGGCGCTTTCCTTCCTGGCGACGATCTATCCGTCCTTGCGGGCGGCGTCGCTCGATCCGGTCGAGGCGTTACGCTATGAATGAGGGCGCTATGAATGAGACGGCGCCGCTCAGGCTCGAGAAGGTCGAGCGCACCTTCGTCCAGGGCCCGGTCGAGCTCAGGGTGCTGAGGGGCGCCTCGCTGGCCGTCGAGGCGGGAGAGATCGTGGCGCTGATGGGGCCGTCGGGCGCCGGCAAGTCGACCCTTCTGCACATCGCCGGGCTCCTGGAGCGTCCCGACGACGGCGAGGTGTGGCTCGACGGCCTCGCCTGCGGACGCCTCAACGATGACAAGAGGACCGGGCTTCGCCGCGCCCGCCTCGGCTTCGTCTACCAGTTCCATCACCTGCTGCCGGAGTTCTCGGCGCTCGAGAACGTCATGCTGCCGCAATTGATCGCCGGCGCCGGGCGCGCCGAGGCCACCGATAGGGCGAACGAGTTGCTGGCCATGGTCGGGCTGTCGGAACGCGCGTCCCACCGTCCGGCAAGGCTTTCGGGCGGCGAGCAGCAACGCGTCGCCATCTCCCGGGCGCTCGCCAACGCGCCGGCGGTGCTGTTGGCCGACGAGCCGACCGGCAACCTCGACCGCGAGACCGCCGATCAGGTCTTCGAGGAACTCGTCAAGGTGCTGCGCACGACCTCGAGCGCCGCCCTGATCGCCACCCACAATCCCGACCTCGCCCAGCGCATGGACCGCACCGTCGCCCTCAAGGACGGCGTCCTGGTCTGACGGCACCACGGGCGTCGTTTGCGCTCAGGCGCGCGGCGATTCGGCCCGACTTATCCACAAAATGCTGTGGATAAGTAAAATCGGCTGACGATATGTTGCGCTTGGCCCGGGTCTGTGGAATCAATAGGCAGCGGCCAAGGGGAGCGATAAGGGGTCATGGCGCACGCTGATTTCGTTCATTTGAGGGTCCATTCGGCCTACTCGCTGCTCGAAGGGGCGATCAAGATCGAGGAGTTGGCGGCGCTGTGCCGGGCGAACGCCATGCCGGCGGTGGCGGTGACCGACACCCGGAACCTGTTCGGCGCCCTCCAGTTCTCTCTGGCGTGCGCCGATGCCGGGGTGCAGCCGATCATCGGTTGCGAGCTTGCCATCGCCCCGGACAAGCCCGGCCGCCGCCCCGGATTAACCGGCCCCGGCGGCGCGGCCGAACCCGACAAGCTCGTCGTCCTGGTCCAGAACGAGGCCGGCTACCACCATCTGATCAAGCTTCTCAGCAAGTCCTATCTCGACGCCGAGGCCGGCGGCGTCCCCTGGGTGAAGCTGGACGACTTCGACGGCGCCTCGGACGGGCTGATCGCGCTGACCGGCGGGCCCAGCGGCGTCATCGGCCGGCTTCTCGCCGAGGACCAGGACCAGGGGGCGGGCGAAAGGCTCGCCCGGCTCAAGGCGCTGTTCCCGGGCCGGCTCTATGTCGAGGTGACGCGCCATGGGCTGGAGGTCGAGAAACGGATCGAGGGAAGGCTTCTCGACCTCGCCTATGAATACGAGGTGCCACTGGTGGCGACCAACGAGACCTTCTTCGCCGACGCCGGGATGTTCGAGGCCCACGACGCGCTGATCTGCATCGCCCAAGGCGCCTTCGTCGCCGACGGCGCCAGGCGCAAGCTGACGCCCGAGCATCGCTTCAAGACGGCGGCGGAGATGCGGGCGCTGTTCGCCGATCTGCCGGAAGCCGCCGACAACACCCTGGTGGTGGCCAAGCGCTGCGCCTTCAAGCTCTCGCCGCGAAGCCCGATCCTGCCCGCCTTCCCGGTCGCCGACGGC
>JADFPK010000253.1 GCA_022562375.1 Pseudomonadota bacterium | reverse complement strand
CCAGCGCCAGGGCGCAGGCGACGAGCTGGGCGGTGCCGAGGCCGAAAACGTTGAGCCGCATGACCTTGAGGCGGGCGAAGGAGAATTCGAGCCCGACGGTGAAGAGGAGAAACACCACCCCGAGCTTGGCCAGCCCCTGGGTCGCCTCGACATCGGCGATGATGCCGAGACCATAGGGCCCGATCAGCGCCCCGGCGACGAGATAGCCCAGCACCGGGGACGCCCGCATGGGCCTGAACAGCGACACCACGATCATGGCGGCGACGAGGAAGATCAGGACATCGCGCAGGAAGGTTATTTCGAGCATGGATGGACCGGGCCGCCTTCAGCCGACCGCCAAGCGTCCGGCATCGCCGGTAACGATCGCCCCGGCGCCGATGATGAGGATCGCGCCGATGTCCGTGCGTTCGGGCATGGGCTAGCTTTGAACCACAGAGTTTTGAACCACAGAGGCACAGAGACACAGAGGAAAAGACGAAGTTATTATAATTAAGTCTTTCGTACTTCTCTGTGCCTCTGTGTCTCCGTGGTTCATTTAACCCGCGCCTACGCCGTCCAATTGGGTATCCTTGCCGGCCCCATGATAGCCGATTTCCGCCAAGGCGCGAGGACCGATCCAAGGCCCCCCTTGAACCGGGAACCGACATTGGCCATGCTCACGCCATGGATGCACCCAGCCCCAGGACGGCGCTCGTCACCGGCGCCGGCAGGCGGATCGGCCGCGTCGTCGCCCTCGGCCTGGCCAAGGACGGCTTCGCCGTCGCGGTGCATTTCAACCGCTCCGAAAAAAAGGCGGGCGACGTGGTCGAGACGATCGTCGATGGCGGCGGCAGGGCCGCCCTGGTGCGCGCCGATCTTGGACGCGAAGACCAGGTCAAGGGACTGATCGGCGAAGCCAACGGCCGCTTGGGCGCGCTCGGCCTGCTGGTCAACAACGCCTCGGTTTTCGAGGACGATCGCGCCGACACCGCGACCCGGGAATCGTGGGACATGCACATGGAGATCAATCTTCGCGCGCCCTTCGTCCTGACCCAGGCCTTCGCCGCCCAGCTGCCCGGCGACGCGTCGGGCTCGGTGATCAATCTCCTCGATCAGCGGGTATGGAACCTGACGCCCTATTTCCTCTCCTATACGCTCAGCAAGTCGGGCCTCTGGACCCTGACCCGGACGTTGGCGCTTTCCTTGGCGCCAAACATTCGCGTCAACGCCATCGGACCCGGACCGGTCCTGCCGAGCGCCCGGCAAAGTACCGAAACCTTCGCCGCCCAGGCCGGCGCCACGCCGTTGGGGCGCAACGTCGAGGCGGAAGAAATTCTCGGCGCCGTTCGCTTCATTTTGGCGACACCGTCAATGACGGGGCAAATGATCGCGCTCGACGGTGGACAGCATCTCGGCTGGGCGGCAAATCGGCAGCCGCCACAAGAATAGACTGGACCGAATGGCCCGGCATCTTTCCCGGCCACCGCCACCGGCGCCCGTCTGCCCCATCGCCCGGCCACATTAACAGATTTTGGCGCCGCGTCGCGCCTCGGCCGCAAGCGCCGCGCATAGTCGCCCTGGTTCGCTTCATCCACCCGCTACCCGTGGCCGCTCCGGGCCTTCCCGACCAGTGGTGGCGAAGCCGCGCCGGTAAATATCCGCGGAAGTAAGATCGCGTTAAGTTTTAGTTCACTTAGATTGTCAATTTACATTAACAAGCGCTCCCATGGCCGTTGGGAATTGGCCTCTAAAACTGGGGAACCAACATTTGACCTACAGTCGGCCGGTGGATACTTCCTGAGATAGTTGAATCATTTGGCCTTCTATTGGAAAAGTTGTGCACAGCGGCCGAATCGGCTGGCGGGACGCATTGGCCGGCTTAACCGATTTTTCTTTCAACTGCCCGCTTCCCGGCCGGTGATTTATTTTCTTTTGAATAACAAGCGGTTAGATTTATTGCCTATTTTTTAGGCAATGCCGTGAACGCCAGGCAGTTCCTAGGGCTCGATTGGTTGAATCCGGCATTTCCACAAAGATATCCACAGAATCCGTGGATATGTCACCGCGCGCAGGCCCCCACCCGCCGAGGCGATGACGGGACGTCCGGTGGCCGACGCCACCCCTCCCCGCCACGGCCGTTCAGCCGTAACGGTCTTGGCGTTGACGCCGCCCCGGGGAGTGCCAAAATAGGCCCTATGGACAAGGGCACCAAGGGCGCCAAGGGCAAAAGAGCGAACCGCCGCGGTTCCGCAGCCGGCCCGGTTCGGGCCGGGGCGCCGGACGGGGCAGGCGCGGTCGCGAACCAGGGCGAAGCGCCGGCGGGCGCCGAAATCATCCGCGCCCATGTCAAGACCCTGCCGTCGGCGCCCGGCGTCTATCGCATGACCAACCGGGCGGGCGACGTTCTCTATGTCGGCAAGGCGAAGAACCTGAAGAGACGGGTCGCCAGTTACACCCGGCCCGAACGGCTCGGCGTGCGCATGCGCCGGGTGGTTTCGGCGACGGCGGCGCTGGAGATCGTCACCACCCACACCGAGGCCGAGGCGCTGCTCCTCGAGAGCAACCTGATCAAGAAGCTGAAGCCGCGCTACAACGTTCTGCTTCGCGACGACAAGTCCTTCCCCCACATCATGATCACCGGCGACCATCCGTGGCCGCGGATCACCAAGCACCGCGGCGCGCAAACCCGCAAGGGCGAGTATTTCGGCCCCTTCGCCTCGGCCGGGGCGGTCAATCAGACCCTGGCGACGCTGCAGCGCGCCTTCCCGCTTCGCTCATGCGCCGAC
>JADFPK010000044.1 GCA_022562375.1 Pseudomonadota bacterium | reverse complement strand
CCCCACTGGGCGGTGCCCTCGACCGGCGTGCGGGCCACGGCCTGGGTGAAATAGGCGGCGAAAACGAAGGTCAGGATGACCGCCGGAAAGGCCGAGTTCGCCCAGTCGTACAGGCACCAGGCAACCACCGCCGAACGCCCCGGCCGAGGCCGAGGGGGCCGGCCCGAGCGTTCGCCTTCAACCGTTGCCGACATGATGCCTCTCAGGGGTGCCGCCCGGGGACAGTTTAACCCGCGAAGCGGGATTTCCTAGTGTCCTGAACCCGAAATTCGCTTTATCGAATTTCGGGTTCAAAGGGACACTAACTATTTGAATCTAGTGTGATTCAGCTTCCGAGATTCGTCACAGTAAATGTGCCGAATCTCGGAACCATCACACTAGCCGGATATCAGGGAACGGAGCTGACGCGTCGCCACCGCCAGCATGGCGATGTCCGGGGCGCCGGCGGCCTTGAGTTCGCTAAGCAGTTGTTCGGTGCGCTCGACCAGCGCGGTCCTCGTCCTTATCCAGGCGGCGACGGCCGCTTCCGCCTTCTCGCTGCCGCCCGCCTCGATGACCTTGCTGGTAAGCTCCGACTGTAATGTGAAGAGATCGTCGACGATGGCGCCGATCGCGTCCTTCTGCCAGCGGGTCTCGGTGCCCACTTCCTCGGCCGCCGCGCGCAGCCAATCGAAGCCGAATCTCATTCCGAGATCGTAATAGATGCGCCCGACATCGCCGACCGTACCCTTGGTCTCGCCGGCGATGCTGACGATGTCGCAGGCGGATACCAGGATGTCCAGGCTCGCCACCCGCCCGGCAAGGTCCTCGGGCACGCCACGGGTGATCAATTTGTCCGTATGCTCGCCGAGTTGGGCGCGATCGTCCGGCGAAACCACGTCCTTGAGGCACTGGCCCAGATCCTTGACGCCGGGCCCATAGGCGCCGATCGTCGCCTGGATATCGAGGGGGTGGCCGCCGTTTCGCAGGAACCAAAGGGTGCACCGCTCCACCAGCCGGCCGGCCTCGAGCGTCATCGTGGTCTGGACCTCGGCGCTCACCACATTGTCCAGTGCTTCGATCGCCGCCCATATCTCGCGCAGGTCGAACACGTCGCGGGTGATGGTATAGGCGCGGGCGATCTCGCTTGCCGCCACGCCGGTCCTTTCCTTCATCTCGTTGACGAAGGTGCCGCCGACCCTATTCACCATGCTGTTGGCTATATGGGTGGCGATGATCTCACGGCGCAGCCGGTGCCTGACGATGACATCGGGGTATTTTTCCCGCAACGGCGCGGGGAAATACCGCTTGAGGTCCTCGATCAACAGATCCTCGTCGGGAAGGTCCGAATCCAGCAGTTCGTGATACGTCGAGATCTTGGCATAGGCGAGCAACACCGCGATCTCGGGCCGGGTGAGCCCGCATTTCGCCGCCGCCAGTTCGCCCACCCCTTCATCGTCCGGAAGCTGCTCCACCGACCGGTCGAGCTCGCCGGCGCGCTCGAGGCCCCGCATCAGGCGGGTCTGGGCATCGAGAAGATCGACGCCGCGGGCCTCGGCCAATGTCAGCGCCTGGGATTGCAGGTAATTGTCCCTGAGCACCAGAGCGGCGACCTCGTCCGTCATCGTCGCCAGCAGCGCGTTGCGCCGCGCCATCGTCAACTCGCCGGCCTCGACCACGGAACGCAGCACGATCTTGATGTTGACCTCGTGGTCCGAGGTGTCGACGCCGGCGGAATTGTCGACGGCGTCGGTGTTGATCCTGCCGCCGGCGCGGGCGAATTCGATGCGCCCGAGCTGGGTGATGCCGAGATTGGCGCCCTCGCCCATGACCTTGCAGCCAAGATCCCTGGCCTCGACCCTAAGGGCGTCGTTCGCCCTGTCGCCGGCATCGGCGTGGGTCTCGGAGCTTGCCTTGACGAAGGTGCCGATGCCGCCGAACCACGCCAAATCCACCTCGGCCTTGAGGATCGCCCTGATCAGTTCGTTCGGCGTCACCTTGGACTTGGAAATGCCGAGGAGCTCCTTGATCTCTGGCGTCAGGGAGATGGATTTGGCCTTGCGTTCGAAGACACCGCCGCCGGAGGAGATGAGCTTGGGGTCGTAATCGCTCCATGCCGAGCGGGGCTTCTCGAACAGGCGCTGGCGTTCGCCGAAACTGGCGGCGGGGTCGGGGTCGGGGTCGATGAAGATATGCAGGTGATTGAACGCCGCCACCAACTTTATGTGCTCCGACAGCAGCATGCCGTTGCCGAACACGTCGCCCGCCATGTCGCCGACGCCGATCACGGTGAAGTCCTGGTTCTGGATGTCGACGCCGATCTCGCGGAAGTGTCGCTTGATCGATTCCCAGGCGCCCCTGGCGGTGATCCCCATCTTCTTGTGGTCATAGCCCGCCGAGCCGCCCGACGCGAAGGCGTCGTCCAGCCATAAACCGTACTCGCCGGCGACCTCGTTGGCGAGATCCGAGAACGTCGCCGTGCCCTTGTCGGCGGCGACCACGAGGTAGGGGTCGTCGCCGTCATGGCGCACCACGTCCTTGGGCGCCACCACCTCGGCGCCGGCGTAATTGTCGGTGATATCGAGCATGCCGCGCACCAGGGTCTTGTAACAATCGATGCCCTCCGCCATCAGCGCCTCGCGGCCGCCTTCGGCGGGGGGCCGCTTGACCACGAACCCGCCCTTGGCGCCGACCGGCACGATGACCGCGTTCTTGACCATCTGCGCCTTCATCAGACCGAGGATCTCGGTGCGGAAGTCCTCTCGGCGGTCGGACCAGCGAATGCCGCCGCGCGCCACCTTGCCGCCGCGCAAATGCACCCCCTCGGTGCGCGGCGAGTAGACGAAGATTTCCGCCATCGGCCGGGGCAGGGGAAGCTCGTCGATCTCACCGCTGGCGAGTTTGAACGAGAGATAGGGCTTGGGCCCTCCATCTTCCGCCTGCTGGTAGAAATTGGTGCGAAGGGTGGCCTCCATCAGATTGAGGAAACGCCTGAGGATGCGGTCCTCGTCCAGGCTGGCGACATCTTCCAGCGCCTCCTCGAACTTCACCTTCAACGCCGCCGCGCGGAGATCGACGTCGCCGCGGTGGGTTGGATCGAAGCGGACGGTGAAATATTCGAGCAACATCCGCGCGAAGCTTGGATTGTTGGCGAAAGTCTCTTCCATATAGGCCTGGCTGAAGGGAATCGCCGCCTGACGCAGGTACTTGCAATAGGCGCGCAGGACCACCACCTGGCGCCAGCGGAGGCCGGCGGCAAGCACCAGCCGGTTGAAGCCGTCATCCTCGGTCACGCCGGTCCAAACGCGCGCGAAAGCGTCCTCGAAGTTCTGTTTGACACCGCCGGTGTCGACATCGATGGCGCCCTTGGCGATCAATCCGAAATCGTGAATCCACACCGGGGCGCCGTCGGCGGCGCCGTCGCCGGGATGATGGGGCTGGACCTTGTAGGGAACCTCTTCCAGCACCCTAAACCCCATATTCTCGAGCATCGGCAGGATGTCCGAAAGCGCCACCGGATGTTCGGTTTGATAGACCTTGAAGCGCACCGTGTCCTCCGGCGCCCCGGCGGGGCGGTAGAGGTGCATGCCGAGCCCGCCGGTGGTCCGCGTCTCCTCGACGTTGTCGATGTCCGCCACCGCGTCGGCGGCGCTGAAACCCTCGCGGTAAGCGGCGCTGAAGGCGTCTGAATAGCGCCGGAAAATGGCAAGCCCCCAGTCCCCGCCCTTGCAATCGGCAAGCGCCTCGCGCAGTTCGTCGGTCCAGGTGCGCGCCGCCAGGACCAGGCGCGCCTCGATCTCGGGCAGTTGGTAGTCGGGGATCTTCCCGGGTGTGGTCTTGACGATGAAATGGACGCGGGCGAGCGGCGCATCGCCGATCTGGGTGTAGAACGCCGATAACGCGCCGGCGAATTCCTCCACCAGAATGTCCTGGATCCGTTGGCGCAGCTCGGTGGTGTAGCGGTCGCGCGGCACATAGACGAGACAGGACAGGAAACGCTCGAACGGATCGCGGCGAACGAACAGGGCGATCCGTTGGCGTTCCTGCAGCTGCAGGATGCCGAGGGAGATGTCGAAAAGATCCTCCTCGGAAATCTGGAACAGCTCATCCCTGGGGTAGGTCTCGAGGATGTTGAGAAGCGACTTGCCATCGTGGCTGATCGGGTCGAAGCCGGCGCGCGCCACCGTACGGTCCAACTTCTGTCTGAGCAGCGGGATACGGCGCGGGCTGACGTTGTAGGCGTGGGAGGTGAACAGGCCGACGAAGCGGTGTTCGCCGACGACCTTGCCCTCGGCGTCGAAGGACTTGATGCCGATGGTGTCCATATGGACCGGCCGGTGCACCGGCGATTTGCGGTTGGCCTTGGAGATCAGCAGCAGCGTCGGCTGGCGGATCAGTTGGCGCATGTCGGGCGGCAGGGACGACGCGGCGCCCGCCGGATGGAAGATGGTGAACTCCCGGTCCCTGAGGATCCCCAGCCCCGTGTCCTCGATGACGGTGCCCATCACCAACTCGTCGCGGCCGGTGAATGCGTAGGCGCGATAGCCGAGGAAGGTGAAATGGTCGTCATCGATCCAGCGCAGGAAATCCCTGGCCTCCTCGGCGTCCTCCTCGGCGACGCCGGGCGGCGCCTTTTCCATCTCGTCGAGGATGTCGCCGACCTTGTCCCCCATCGCCTTCCAGTCCTGGACCGCGGCGCCGACATAGCCGAGCACGCTTTCGACATCGTCGCGGGTTTCCTCCATTTCCCGGTCGGAAAAATGCCCGTCGATCTCGACGTGCATATAGGATTCATCGCACCCCGCGCCCGCATCCCGGTCATCGATGATGAGATCGGAGATTTCGCCCTTGGAATCGCGCTCGACGCGGATGACGGGATGGGAAATCAGGTGGACGGTCAATCCGCGTTCGTTGAGTGCCGCCGTCACCGAATCGACGAGGAACGGCATATCGTCGTTGACGATCTCGAGCACGGTGTGCCGGGACTCCCAGCCATGCTCCTCGAGGCGCGGGGCGTAGATCCGGACCTTGGCCTTGCCCGCCTCGCGCGTGGCGGCAAAGCGCCACAGCGAAAGGGCGGCGCCGTACAGGTTCTCCGGGGTATCCTCGGCCATGTCGTCGGCGGAGACGTGGGCGTAGTAAGCGCGGATGAAGCGCTCGGCCAGCGCCGCGCCGTTGCCCTCGAGTCGGCTCGCGGTGAACGCCGCGACCTCGTCGATCATGTCGGCCCTGAGAGTTGCCGGCCTTCCCACCTGTCACCGTCCTTCGTTGGCCCGGGCGCGGCCTGCCCACACCGAAGCGCCCGGAGCGGATCGCCGTTCCGGATAGAGAACATCAACTAACCGAGATTTAGGTTAATTTTTGTTGAATCACACCCCGCCCGCGCCAGTTTCCGGGGCCGGAACGAACAAGGGCCCGGCCTGTATGGCCGGACCCTCTTGGGAATCTGGAGCGGGCGAAGGGATTTGAACCCTCGACCCCAACCTTGGCAAGGTTGTGCTCTACCCCTGAGCTACGCCCGCGAAACCGGCCCTCGAACGGATGGCTTGAAGGGGGCGGATGATAATTCATGGGCCCCCGATTGCAAGCGCCCTGATGGCCGCCGACCGGCGCCGGAGCCGGCCCCTGTATCCGCCACCGGCACACATATATAGTGTGCCGCCGGGGCGGGGCAAATGCCGGGCCTTGCCGGTGTCTGGTTTCACGGGGTAATGGCGGATATGGCGGAAAATGAGATCGGACGGAGGGCGCCTTTGGTGACGCCGGAAGCGTTGTTCCGCCGCCTCGCCGAGCTCGGGATCGAGACCGAGACCCGCCGCCACCAGCCGCTTTTCACCGTCGAGCAAAGCCGGGCGCGGCGCGGCGAGATCCCGGGCGGTCATTGCAAATGCCTGTTCCTGACCGACAAGTTGCGCTGCCTGTGGCTGGTGGTGGCGAATGAGGACCGTGAGATCGACCTCAAGGCCCTGGCCCGGCACTTGGGCGCCGGGCGGTTCTCGTTCGCCAAACCCGCCCTCCTGATGGAGGCCCTGGGCGTCGAGCCGGGCGCGGTGACGCCCTTCGCCCTGATCAACGATAAGGGCGGCCGCGTCAAGGTGGTGCTGGATAAGGAGATGATGGCGCTCGATCTCCTCAACTACCACCCGCTCACCAACGAGGCGACGACAACCATCGCCACCAAGGACCTCCTTCGCTTCATGGCGGCGACGGGCCATGATCCCGAGATCGTCGATTTCGCCTTTCCCGGCGAGCTCGCCTGAAGCGGGCGGGACCGGCGGCGATCCGGGGGCTTGGCGCCGTCCCCTTCCCCGGGCCTTGCGGGGTGGCGTCAAGGCACCATTTAGAGCTAGATTAGGGCTTCGAACGGTAGAGTGATAGTAGGGTAGATGACCATGGAACCGATCATTGGCGATGGCGCCCAGCCGGCCCCCGATACCGCCGGGCTGATCAAGGATAGCAGCACCGCCGCCTTCGTCGCCGATGTCATCGAGGCCTCGAACGAGGTGCCGGTCATCGTCGATTTCTGGGCGCCGTGGTGCGGGCCCTGCAAGCAGTTGGGACCGGCGCTGGAAAAGGTGGTGCGCGAGGCCGGCGGCGCGGTGAGGCTGGTCAAGATCAATATCGACGAGAACCAGGACCTCGCCCAGCAGATGCGCATCCAGTCGATCCCCGCCGTCTACGCCTTCAAGGACGGACAGCCGGCCGACGGTTTCACCGGCGCCCTGCCCGAGAGCGAGCTCAAGCGGTTCATCGCCAAGCTGACGGCGACGCCGGCCCAGGAATCGCCCGTCGCCCAGGCGCTGGAGCGCGCCGAGGCCGCCTTGCAGGCGAACGATTTCGCCGCCGCCAGCGCGCTCTTTTCGGCGATCCTCTCTAACGATGCGGCCAACATCGACGCCATCGCCGGCCTGGCCGCGTGTTACATGGCGGCCAAGGACCCGGCCAAGGCGCGGGCGATCCTCGACCAGGCGCCGGACGAGCATGCCGATCACCCGAAGATCGCCGCCATTCGATCGGCGTTGGAACTGGCCGAGGAAAGCGCCAAGGCGGGAGGGCCCGAGGAACACGCCGCCAAGGTGGCGGCCGATCCCGACGACCATCAGGCCCGCTTCGATCTCGCCCTGGCCCGTTTGGCCGGCGGCGAGCGCCAGGGCGCCGTCAACGAGCTTCTCGAGATCATCCGCCGCGACCGGGAATGGAACGACGACGCCGCGCGCAAGCAACTGTTGAAGATGTTCGAGGCCTTCGGCTTTTCCGACCCGGTCACCGTCGACGCCCGGCGCCAGCTTTCCGCCATCCTGTTCAGTTGAGGCCCTGTTCGGTCGAGACATGATGATGGCGAAAGACCCGTTCGATCCGACCTTCGAGGCATTGCCCGGCACACTCCCGGTCTTTCCCCTCGCCGGCGTCCTGCTGCTGCCGAAAGGCAAGCTGCCGCTCAACATCTTCGAGCCGCGCTACCTCAACATGACCCGCGACGCGCTTGGCGCCGAGCGCATGATCGGCATGATCCAGCCGTCCGGCGTTAGCGGCGCCGGCGAGGAACCGGCGCTTTACCGCTGCGGCTGCGCCGGACGCATCACGGTCTTCGCCGAAACCGATGACGGCCGCTTCCTGATCACGCTCACCGGCGTCATCCGCTTCGACGTCCGCGAAGAGCTGCCGCCGCATAACGGATACAGGAGGGTGATCGCCGATTACGGGCGCTGGCGGCGGGACCTCGAGGAAGAAGGCGGCGGCGAAATCGACCGCGACAGACTGTTGGCGCTGTTCAGGCGCTATGCCGGCTCTTCGGGCATCGACGTCGCCTGGACGACGGTCGGGGAAATGCCGGCGCCCAAGCTGGTCACCGCCCTGGCCATGACCTGCGCCTTCGGTCCGGGGGAAAAACAGGCGCTGCTGGAAGCGCCGGACCTTGCCGGGCGCACCGATGTGTTGTCCACTCTGCTGGAAATGGCGGCGCCCGGTCCGAAGGACGGCGGCGAGGCCGTTCGACATTGACCGGGCCGACACTAAAAGGGAAGGGGGTTGGAGCGATGAACGAGGAGACCGGGACCGTCGATCCCAAGTTACTGGAGATGCTCGTCTGCCCCCTCACCAAGGGTCCGTTGAGCTATGACGCCGGGGCCCAGGAATTGATCAGCGAGCAAGCGGCGCTTGCCTATCCGATACGCGACGGCATCCCCATCATGCTGATCGACGAGGCGCGGCCGCTCGATGACGCCGACGCCGGCAAGGGCACGGGCCAACCGCCGCCGCCGGCTTCGGAACAACCCGGCCCCAAAACCTGATGCCCCCCCAGCAACCTGGCCCGCAACCGGGACCCAAGGCCGCCGCCGCCCACTGGCCGGTGGAGATCCGCCTCAAGAAGGCGGAGAAGGTGTTGGAGATCGATTTCGATGACGGCCGGTCGTTCTCCTTTCCGGCCGAGTTCCTGCGCGTCTACAGCCCCTCGGCGGAGGTCACCGGCCACGGGCCGCCGGGACAACGCGTCATCGTCGCCGGGAGGCGCCATGTCGGCATCATGGAACTGATACCGGTGGGAAATTACGCCGTGCAGATCAAGTTCGACGACCTCCACGACACCGGCATTTTTTCGTGGGACTATTTCTACGAGGTGGGCGAGACCCAGGACGAGCTTTGGCAACAGTTCCTCCGCGATCTCGAAGCCAAGGGGCTGAGCCGCGACCCCTGACAAGCACGGCCGGCGCGGCGAAACTCGCCAGACGCGCGGCGCGACGATAGGCGGAAATTACGCGGCGGCGGCCCTATCCGGCCTTGCCGACCGGCTCGGGGGAAAATTCGGCGGTGACGATCCAGCTTCCATCGGGCTGTTGTTCGCGGCTCACCCTTGTGGCGCCCTCCGCCCGATACATGGCAGCGATCTCCTCGACTTTCTCGAACGGGACACTGGTGAGCTGCTCGACGCGCGAACCGGTATCGATCATGGCTCAGTTCTCTCCTTCTCTCGCCGGGGGCAACAGCTCCTGCACGGCGGCCTCCCGTAACGACTTATATGCGCTGCCATAAATGAACGATGTCAGAGATATGGTCAGCCCCTTATTGCGAATCCAGCGTTGCAGCCTGCCCTCGAAGACGGCGTTCTGATCGATTTCCGCAGCGAGGATATCGCTCGAGCCATCCGACTCCGACACCCGCTGCCGGATCTTGAGGCCCGTCCTACCGATCGAAAGATCGGATCTCGGGTCGCCGATGCGCTCCGCCAACTTTAACACGATCTGCCTGAGTTCGCTGCGGATCATATAGAGGACGATCAAGGCGACGACGGGCCATGCCAGATGACCAGTCAACGCGACGGCTTGCTCGAGCACCGAGATCAAGTCCACCATTGGTTTTTCATAGCTGCCATTGGCTTTTCATACCTACGGTGTATCCGGCCGCGTCACTGTACCACGACTGAGGGCCCTAAAGAGGCTCTCCGCGCACCAACCTCGGCAATTCTCCCAGCACGCCCATGGCGTGGCGCATGAAGAAGCGCTTGGCCGGGGCGATGCGGTTGATCGCGGCGAGACCGAGGTCGCGGACGACGCGAACCGGCAGGAGGTCGTTGGAGAACAACCGGTTGAGGCCGTCGGTCGCGGCGGCGAGCACCAAATTGTCGAAGCGCCGCCAGCGTTGATAGCGCTCGAGCACCGAGCCATGGCCGATGTCGAGGCCGAGCCTTCTGGCGTCCACCAGCACCTCGGCCAGGGCGGCGACGTCCTTCAGCCCGAGATTGAGTCCCTGCCCGGCGATGGGATGAATGGCGTGGGCGGCATCGCCGACGAGCGCCAGGCGGTGGTCGATATAACGCTCGGCGTGCATCAGCGCCAGCGGGTAGGAAAAGCGCGGCCCGACGACCTTGAGGGCGCCTAGATGATCGCCGAAGCGCGCCGCCAGTTGGGCGGTGAATTCGCCGATCTCGAGCGCCAACAGCGCCGGGACGAGGCCGGCGCGCTCGGTCCAGACGATGGAGGAGCGATGACCCACGGCCCCATCGTCGGTCATCGGCAGGATGGCGAAGGGTCCGGCGGCGAGGAACCTTTCCTGGGCGGCGCCATGATGGGGGCGCTCATGGGCGACGGTGCAGACGATGCCGGCCTGGGGATAGGACCATTCGGTGGTGGCGATGCCGGCGTCGCGGCGCATCGGCGAATGACGCCCGTCGGCGGCGATGGCAAGCGCCGCGCGTACCTTGGTGCCGTCCCCAAGCATCGCTTCGACGCCGCCGCCTTGGCGCTCGAGGCCGACGACGGTCATCGGCGCGATCAGCCGGGCGCAGGCGGAGGCCGTCAGCCGACGGTTAAGGGCGCGGCGCGTCACCCGGTTCTCGACGATGTGGCCGAAGGGCCGATCGCCGATGTCGGCGTGATCGAAGTGCAGGAACATCGGCGAATCGCCGTCCGAGACCCTGATCTCGAGAATAGGCTCGGCGTCCGCCGCCATATCCGGCCACAGATCGAGCGCCGCCAACACCCGCTGCGATCCCAAGGCGATGGCCGAGACCCGCCCATCGAAGCCGGCTTCGAGCACCGCCGCCGGATCCTCGCGATCGATGATGCAAACCTCGAACCCGGCGCCGCCAAGGGCGGCGGCCAGGGTCGATCCGACCATGCCGCCGCCGATGACGACGATGTCGCACTCGATAACCGCCGCTCTCGCCGGGGGGCGCGTCCTTGGTGTCGCTCGCTCCGCCATGGAAGCCCGAGTTTCGCCCG
>JADFPK010000043.1 GCA_022562375.1 Pseudomonadota bacterium | reverse complement strand
GGCGCCTTGCGGGCGATGGCCGATTACGTGCGCCGCGAGGCCGGGGCGCTCGGCGCCGTGCCGGTGGCGGAGCTGTTGGCGGGTAAGGTCGGGTTCGGGCCACCGCCGGTGTCCGGCCGGCCAGGAGAGGGGCGATGAAGGATCAGGACATCGAGCCCGAATTTTCGCGCACCGTCGCCGTCGACCGCATGGAGGCGGTAGAAACGCTCGATATCGTCGCCGACGGCGCCGAGCGCGCCGCCCTGGCGCGAAGGTTCGGCCTCGACTCGCTCGGCGCGTTGACGGCGTCCGTCACCCTGACCAAATTAGGCGCCGCGCGCCGCGTCCGTCTCAGTGCCAATTTCTCCGCCGATGTGGTACAGTCCTGTGTCGTCACCCTTGAGCCCGTCCCATCGCGTATCGAGGACTCCTTCGTCCTCGTCTATGATGAGGACGCGGGGGAACCCGCGGAGGCCGAGACAGTGGTCCTTTTGAAAGGCCAAGATTCGCCCGAGCCTTGGTCTGGCGATGTGATCGACGTCGGCGAAGCCGTCGCCGAGCATTTGGCGCTGGCGCTCGATCCGTACCCCCGCGCGACCGGCGCCGATTCGTCGGCGCTTGGTTCGGCGCCCGGCGGCGCGGACGCCGGCAAGGAGGGCGATGACGCGGACGGAGAGTTCTCCGAGTCGCCATTCAAGAAACTGGCGAAACTGAGAAGAAAAACGTGAATGGCGGCTCAAGCCGCTTGCCGGTGGAAAGGCTTTTGAGTTAATAACCATCCATCGCCGACGACCCTTGAGAGAGAAGAGATTTATGGCCGTACCCAAGAAGAAAACCTCCAAGTCACGGCGCAACATGCGCCGGTCGCACCATGCCTTGAAACCCGCCGCTTATGTCGAGTGCTCGAACTGCGGGGACCTCAAACGCCCCCATCATGTGTGCGCGTCTTGCGGCTATTACGACGGCCGCGAGGTGGTGGAAGCGGAGGGCGCGGCCTGACCGACCTGCCGGCACGGCAAGGATAGGGATTGGTGGACAAGCGTTTAACCATAGCCCTGGATGCCATGGGCGGTGACAGAGCGCCCGAGGTGGTGATCAAGGGCGCCAACATCGCCCGCGACAGGTATCCGCAGGTGGATTTCCTGCTGTTCGGTGACGAAGGGCGGATTCAACCATTGCTGCGGCGGATGGAGAAGCTCGGGCGGGTGTGCACGATCCACCACACCGAGGTGGCGATCTTGGGAAAGGACAAGCCCACCTCGGCGCTTCGCAACGGACGGCGGTCGAGTATGCGCCTTGCCATCGACGCGGTTCGCGATGGCGATGCCGCCGCGGTGGTATCGGCGGGCAATACCGGCGCTCTCATGGCCATGGCCAAGGTGGTGCTGAAGACCCTGCCTGGAATCGATCGGCCGGCGATGGCGGGCCTCCTGCCGACCCAGCGCGGCCAATGCGTGATGCTCGACCTCGGCGCCAACATTCAATGCGATGCCGAAAACCTGGTGCAGTTCGCCATCATGGGCGAGGTTTATGCGCGTATGGTCCTCGGCCTCAAGCAGCCCACCATCGGCCTTTTGAACGTTGGCGAGGAAGTCTTCAAGGGACATGAGGCGGTGCAGACCGCCGCCGCCATCCTGCGGACGACCAGCCTGCCGATCAAATTCCACGGATTCATCGAGGGCGACGATCCCTGGGCGGGGACCGTCGATGTCGTCGTCACCGACGGATTCACCGGTAACGTGGCGATCAAGACGGCGGAAGGCATGGCGCGTCTCTATAGCGGGCTTCTGCGGTCGGCCTTCAGGCGCTCGGCGCTTACCCGGCTCGGCTATCTTCTGGTCAAGAGTTCCTTGAAGGAACTTCGCAACCATCTCGATCCCAGGCGCTACAACGGTGCCATGCTGCTCGGGCTCAACGGCATCACCGTGAAAAGCCACGGCGGCACCGACGCCGTGGGCTTCGCCAACGCCATCGGCGTGGCCGTGGGACTGGCCGTTCGTGGTTTCAACGACCAGATCATCGAGGAGTTGAGGCGCGTCAGCGAAGACCGGCGTTCGCCGCAGCACGTGGTCGTTTCGTAATGGTCGTCAGGTCCGTCGTCGCCGGGTGCGGCGCCCATCTCCCGGAACGCGTCGTCACCAACGACGAGCTTGCCCGGTCGGTGGATACCTCCGACGAATGGATCTTTTCCCGCACCGGCATCCGTGAACGGCGCATCGCCGCCGAGGACGAGAAGACCTCCGGGCTCGGCGCGGCGGCCGCCGATGCGGCGTTACAATCGGCGGGCGAGGCGGCGGAGGATATTGACCTCATCGTGCTCGCCACCACCACCCCGGACGAGACCTTCCCGGCGACGGCGACCCAGGTGCAGGCTCTGATCGGCGCCACCAAGGCCGTCGCCTTCGATGTCCAGGCCGTGTGTTCCGGCTTCATCTTCGGCCTCGCCGTGGCCGACAGTTTCATCCAGACGGGCCGGGCCGAAACGGCGTTGGTCATCGGCGCCGAGACCTTCTCGCGCATCGTCGACTGGCAGGACCGCGACACCTGCGTGCTGTTCGGCGACGGCGCCGGGGCGGTGGTCCTGCGCGCCGGCAATGGCGCCGGCACCGGCGCCGATAGGGGGATACTTTCCACCCACCTCCATTCCGACGGCCGACTGCACGATCTGCTGTACACCGACGGCGGGCCGTCCTCGACCCGGACGGTCGGGCAGGTGCGCATGGTGGGAAAGGAAGTTTTCCGGCACGCCGTCGCCAATCTGGCCAGCGTGCTGCAAGAGGCCTTGACGGCCAACGGGATGGAGACCGAAGACATCGACTGGCTGGTCCCCCATCAGGCGAACAAGCGCATCCTCGACAGCACCGCGCGCAAGTTGGGGCTGCCGCCGGAGAAGATGGTGGTGACCATCGAACGCCACGCCAACACTTCCGCCGCTTCCATACCCCTGGCGCTTGCCGAGGCAACGTCGGACGGCAGGATCAAGCCCGGCGACGTGGTGATCATGGAGGCCATGGGCGGCGGATTCACCTGGGCCTCGAGCGTCGTCAGGTGGTAGCGGCCGTATCGTCGCCGGCCACCGGACGGGCTCCGGGCGGCGCCTAAACGAAATGCTGCATCCCTTTGATATTGACGGATTAATTTGGGCGGGTTAACCTTCGTTTTCTACCGGGAGGATACCTTCATGAACGGCAATACCGTCACCCGTTCCCAACTCAGTGAAGCGGTCTATCAGGAAGTCGGTCTTTCGCGCAACGAGTCGGCCGCGCTCGTCGAATCGGTGTTGGATGAGATCAGCAATGCATTGATTCGTGGCGAGGTCGTAAAGATCTCGTCCTTTGGCAGTTTTTCGGTGCGTTCCAAGGGCCAGCGCATCGGCCGCAACCCGAAAACCGGCGAGGAAGTCCCGATTCTGCCCCGCAAGGTCCTGGTTTTCCGAGCCTCGCACGTCCTCAAGAGCCGTATCAACGAGAGCCTGTCTCCCGACGGCACGAGGGGCGAGGCTTAAGGTCCGGCCGTGACCGACGCCGCTGAACATGCCCCGGCGGGCCGCCGCGGCGATAAGTCGGCGGCAGCTTTCCGCACGATTAGCGAAGTCGCCGCCGAACTCGACGTTCCCCAGCATGTCCTGCGTTTCTGGGAGAGCAGGTTCGCCCAGGTGAAACCCTTGAAGAGGGGCGGCGGACGTCGTTACTACCGGCCCGAGGACATCGCGTTGCTGCGCTCCATCCGGGGGTTGCTCTATGGCGACGGCTATACCATCAGGGGCGTGCAAAAGCTCCTGCGCGAAGGCGGGGTCAAGCTCCTGTTGGCCGGCAACGTCAGGGCCGGCGCCGACGGCATCGGTCCCAAGGCCGGCTCCAAATCCGCGCCTCGGGGCGGCGCCAAGAAACGTGATGGTGGCGGTGGCGGCCTCGACGATGGACGCCGGCGCGAGATCGCCTCGGTGCTCGACGAACTGACGGCGCTGCGGAAAATTCTCCAGGACTGAAAGAACCGGCCGACGGTGTCCGTTCCGATCCCGGTCGAACGACCGGTGATGTCCGCCGGCGGCGTTGCGCCGACATGCCGGTGGGGCTAAAGTGGCCGGTATGGCGCGGCGTCTTCTTGGCGGCCGCCCTCGATTTCAACCGGATCGGAGCGTAGCGCAGCCTGGTAGCGCATCACACTGGGGGTGTGGGGGTCGCCGGTTCGAATCCGGCCGCTCCGACCAACTAAAACAAGGGCTTGGCTATGCGTAGCTAGGCCCTTTTTTCTTAAAGGTAGCGAATAGATAGCACTCGAAGGTGTTTCGAACCCTCTTGGCCCGTACTGCGGACGACCAGAGAGCCCGGCTTGGCCCGAGGCCGCGCACCGACCAGCCCGGCCAGAGGCCAGCCCTAGACAGCGATCAGGGTGGTGATCTCTAGGTCGAACCTGACGCGGCCCCTCGTGACGGCGGCGTCCTATCGCCCTCTATTCAAGGCCTGGACGCGTCTGTCGCGCCGGGATAGGCGAACTCCGGACAGGCGAGGTCCGAATCACTTATGAAAATCCCGGCCAGCCGGTCGAAGAACATGGACCCCGTAGCGCCCGGGCACCCCAGGGGAATGGACCGGTCACGCATATAACTCACGTCCAGGGACATCAGAAAGAGGATAACGATAGCCGCCGCGACAAGACGCCAGGAAAACCGGCCCAATCGCGGCAGCGGTTGGCGGCGTGTAAACCCCCCGATACCAAAGGCACCGGGATCGAGGGTACCGGAAGCCTTGAGGTGCAGAACGTCACGGCTGAGATGGCGGACACAGGCCGGCACCCGTTGGTGAAACATGTAGGCGACGAAGACCCGTTCCATCGCCTTCTCATCCGGCTCGCGCCCCGACCAACGCCGAAAAGCCAGGCGAAAGAAATCGTATTCGCGAATAGCCAGCGCCTCGGCTGCCTCCACCACGGCGCCGCAGTCCGAGGGGGCCGGGGGCCACATCATGTTCATGCCGTCTCCCCGGATGTGAGACGATCTTCCTTTTCTTCGATTGATATTAACCGGGATTCCCCAGATGGCTCCTCTCAATCGTCAACAATTGGTAGCACAAGGGGCTCCATGCGGACCACCGCCTCATGGGTTTCTGGCCCAAGGATTTACGACATCCGCATCCCGCGACGTTTCCAAGCTTCTGTAAAGCTAGCAATCCGGCCTTCGTGATCCGTCCTAGATAATCGAGTTTCTCCCTTCCTGGTTCTCCGGGACTAAACACCTAGGCCCTTTTTCCGCCGTTTTTGGGCCGGCTAAGCATGTGGTAAGCCGCCAGACACAGATCCGGCGGCGCGGCGGCGCGGCGTCCGGTTCGCCTGGATGGCGGGACGCGATGGTGTAAGATCGGCCGAGCCAGCAACAAAGGATTCGACCATGCCTGCCGACAATCCCGAAGAAATAGCGGACCGGCGGGGCGGCCTTCTTCCGCCCCAGCCTTGCCGGCCCAACGTCATGGCCACCCGTCACGCGGCGGTGGCGGGCCATTATCTGGCCACCCATGCCGCTTTCGAGGTGCTGGAGGCCGGCGGCAACGCCGTCGATGCGGGGGTGGCGGCGGGTCTCGCGCTTGGCGTTCTGGAGAGCGCGCAGGTCAGCGTCGCCGGCGTCGCGCCGATAATGATTTACCTCGCCGACAGCCGCGAGGTGATCACCATCAGCGGGCTCGGCACCTGGCCGAAAGCGGCGAGCTGCGCCTATTTCCAGGATAACCACGGCGGCGCCATTCCCAAGGGCGTGGAGCGCACCGTCGTGCCGGCGGCCCCCGATGCCTGGATCACGGCGCTCGAGAGGTACGGCACCATGCGCTTCGGCGATGTCGCCGCCGCCGCCATTCGTTTCGCCGGTGAGGGCTTTCCGATGTATCCCTTGATGGCCCGCATCATCGCCGACGCGGAGGATGCCTACCGCACCTGGCCGTCGAACGCCGAGATCTTCCTGCCCGGGGGACGCCCGCCCGAACCCGGGGAGATCTTCGTTCAGGCGGACCTCGCGCGCTCCCTGCAATACATGGCGGACGAAGAGGCGGCCAACGGCAGTGACGGGCGCGAGGCCGGGCTCATGGCGGCGCGCGACGCCTTCTACCGGGGCGACATCGCCGCCACCATGGTCAAGTTCTTCGAGGAATCGGGCGGGTTGATGACGGCGGAGGACCTGGCGGACTTCCGCGTCGGCATCGAACCGCCGGTGCGAAGCCGCTTCGGCGCCATCGACGTCTACGCCTGCGGTCCCTGGTGCCAGGGCCCGATGCTGCCGCAGATCCTCAACCTGCTGGAAGGGTTGGATCTCGGTCGCCTGGGTCACAACTCGCCGGCCTATATCCACGCCGTCGTCGAGGCGATCAAGCTTGCCGCGGCGGACCGCGAGGCCTATTACGGCGACCCGCGGTTCGTCGACGTGCCCATCGACGTGCTGCTGTCCAAGGACTACGCGGAACGGCGCCGAGGGTCGATCCGGGCCGAGGGCGCCGCGGACGGCATGCCGGAAGCGGGCGACGTCGGACGGCGAACGGAAGCGGGGCCAAGCGCCAAGACCGCCGGGGCGGGCGCCGCGGCGTCGTCGGAGATCGAGGGGGCGCTCGACACCTCCTATGTCTGCGTCGTGGACAGCCATGGCAACGCCTTTTCGGCGACGCCCAGCGACGGCACGCGCACCTCGCCGGTGGTGCCGGGCACCGGTCTATGCCCCTCCTCGCGCGGCGCCCAATCCTGGACCGATCCCGATCACCCCTCTTCCATCGCGCCCGGTAAGCGCCCGCGCCTGACGCCCAACCCTGCCATCGCCATCGAGGATGGCAGGATGGTCATGCCTTTCGGCACCCCTGGCGGGGACGTGCAGGTGCAGGCGATGGCGCAGGTGTTCCTGAACATGTTCGTCTTCGGCATGGACCCGCAGTCGGCGGTGGAGGCGCCAAGGTTCGCCTCCTACGGCTTCCCTTCCTCCTTCGAGCCTCACGCCTACTCCCCAGGGCGGCTCTGTGTCGAAAGCTCGATCGGCGCCGAGGCGGGCGCGGCGCTCACCGGTCTCGGCCACAAGGTCGAATGGTGGGAGGAACGGTCGTGGAAGGCCTGTTCGGTGTGCGCCATTCGCGCCGATGCAAAAAGCGGCGTCCTTCATGCCGCCGCCGACATGCGCCGCATGGCCTATGCCCTTGGCTGGTGAGCTCAACCTTTCTTTATTCGCGGCGATCGATCGACCGGGAGGTGTCGGCCTCGATAGCCACGATCACGGATCGATCAGCTATACCGAAGACCGGCGCGGCCGAAGCATGGCCCACCAGGTTCCCTCGCCTTGACACACCGGGACCAGCGGATACGCTTTCCGAGACCGCTGAAGGGGGGCTTCCCGTCATGGCCGTTGAGACGCTGGTAAAAAAGCTCAAGGCCTTCGATACTTGTACGGTGTCGGACGCGCTCGACCGCTTAGGGCTAGAGGGCGCGACGCTCGGCATTCGTCCGATGTGGCCCTGCCCGCGCATCGCCGGCCGGGCGGTGACGATCAAATTGAAGCCGCAAGGCGATGAGAGGACCCGCCGCCATCTCGGGACCGAGGCGATCGACGCGGCGGCGCCCGGCGATGTGCTGGTCATGGCGATGGGCGGGCGCACCGATGTGCCCGGCTGGGGCGGGCTTTTGTCACTGGCCGCCGAGGTCAAGGGGCTCGGCGGCATCGTCATCGACGGCGCCTGCCGCGATATCGACGACAGCGCCGAGGTCGGCTTCCCGGTCTACGCCCGCGCCGTCGTGCCGATCACGGCGCGCGGCCGCATCGTGCAGGAGTCGTTCAACCGGAGGATCGACTTCGCCGGCGTGGCGGTGCGCCCTGGCGATCTGGTCATCGCCGATGGCAGCGGCGTGATCATCGTGCCTCGGGACCACGCCCGGGACGTTATTGCCGCCGCCGCCGAGATCGCGGCGCGCGAGGCGCGCATGGCGGCGGCGGTCCGGGACGGGCGGTCGATCGGCGCGGTGATGGAGACCGGCGGCTACGAGTCGATGGCGGGCGACGGCGCCAAGGAGAAGGGCTGATGGACGATATCGTCGATGGGCTGGCCGGGTTGTCCGCGGCCGCGGTTTCCGACGCGCTCGACAAGATCGGCGTTCACGGCATGGCGCAGGGGATCGTGCCGCTGACCGCCGGCCACCACGTCGCCGGGCGCGCCTTCACCATCAAATACATCCCCGTCGGCGTGACCAAGGGTTCGGTCGGCGACTATATCGACGACGTGCCCGAGGGCGGCGTCATCGTGCTCGATAATGCGGGCCGGTTGGATTGCACGGTCTGGGGGGACATCCTGACCATGGTGGCCAGCGCCCGTGGCATCGCCGGGACGGTGATCGACGGCGTCTGCCGCGACGTGGCGGGATCGCGCGAGGCCGGCTATCCGCTGTTTACGCGCGGGCGCTTCATGCGCACCGGCAAGGACCGGGTCCGGCTCGACGGCACCAATGTGCCGGTCTCGCTCGGCGACGTGCGGGTGGTCCCGGGCGACATCGTCATGGCGACCGATGACGGCGTGCTGGTGGTTCCCCATTCGGTGGAAGGCGAGGTTCTCGACCTCGCCCGCGACATTTCCGAGGCGGAAGAGGCGATCGTCGCCGAGGTCAAGGCGGGCTCGCGGCTCGACCGGGCCCGCGTCAAGCACGGCTATCACAAGTTGCAGAGAGGTTGATCCCTTGCCGATAACGTCCTCTGGCCGCGGGGAGCAACCGGGATGGGGTGATCTCGCGGGCGACCCCGCCCTTGCCGCGATTGAGGCCCTTCCGCGCGCCCACCTCTCCCCTAAAGGATGACCCTGTTACTTTCCAAAAGAGGGTTCTTAAACCAAAAATATGGCTCTTGAACGCCTGGACTTAACCTGTTCTTTGACTCGCAAATAGCACCCATATAGAGATGCCCGGAAATCCCGCGCTTTCGGCATAATTTGGGACGCCGGACGTCCCGATCCGGCTGATGTTTTAACCGTCGCCGCCAAGATGCCGTAACCTCGATTTCCTGTCAGCTTTCCTTGATCTTCGGCCCCTTCGAGCCCTTCGATTTGCGCAATTTGCCGGACCGAACTCCTCTCGCGGAGCGTTTGATCCGAGATCGGACCGCTGCCGGAAACGCAAAAGTATAACCTATCTAAAAACCAAGGAAACAACGCCTCACAGGGCGACTCAAAATCGACCGTTAACCATAAAAACTATCGATTTATTAATCATAATTAGCAACTATATATGCTTAGGAATATGCTAGGCTACAGGTGGTCTGGCGTGGGAAGTGCGCTCGAATGGGACTATGAGATCGAGGCGATGAGCGAAACACGCACGTTCTTCGGAAGGCGAAAGAAAGCGGAGCAACAAGACGCGGCCGGGAAGAGACTTCAACGTCTCATCGCCGACGATGTCGTGCGTGTCATCGAGGAAGGCGAGCCGCCGCAGCCCGAGAGCAGGGATGAAGCGAAGGCCCGGACCAACGGCTTCCCGGGTAAGGCGGCGCGATTCGAATGGAGCCTCGAGAGCGAAGCGGCGGGTGGGTCGCCGGACCCGGAACCGACGGTCCCGCGGGAACCGAATGGCGCCGACGCGGTCGAGCCCGAATCGATCAACGAGAGCGAAAGGCAGTTCGTCGAGCCGCCGGAGGGCGAACCGGAGGCCGTGGGCGATGATCTTCTGAGCGGGACGCCAGCGGAGTGGGAAGCGGAAACGGAACGCGGTCTCGCCATCGCCGAAGCCGAGTGGAAAGAAAAATCCGACCGACGCCTGGTCGCCGCCGAGGCGGTGTGGCGGAGCGAGGAAGAAGGCACTCTCGCCGCCGCTAAGGCCGAGTGGCACGCCAAGGTGGGCCAAAGACTCGCCGCCGCCAAAGCCGCGTGGCAGGCCGAGGAAGAGCAGCACCTTGAGAAAGCCCGGGAAGATCATCTGGCTTCGGCAAGCAAGAATTGGGAGGCGACTGAAAAGGAGCGCCTGGCCGTTGCCGATGTGGCGTGGAAGGCCGAAGAAGAAGAACGGTTGGCCGCTTTCAAGGCGGAAAGCAAGGCCGCGGCCGAGAAGCGCCTGGCCGAGACGAAAGCGCGGTTGAAGGCCGAGGAAAGCCAGCACGTCGAAATGGCGAAGTTGGAGTGGGAGGCCGAAAAACAACGGTCGCTCGCCACTGCCAAGGCTGAGTGGGAAGCCGAGGCCGAGCAACATATGGCGGCGGTGAAAGCCGAACGGCAAGAGGAAGTGGATAGGCGCCTCAGTGAAGCCAAGGCCGAATGGAAGGCCGAAATCGATCAACGCGTCACCGATGCCAAGAAGGTTTGGGAGTCCGAGGAACGCGAGGGGCTCAACGCCGTCGAGGCGAAGCGCAAGGCGGATCTGGACAAGCGCCTGACCAAGGCGGAATCCCGGTGGCGGGAGGATGAGGAAGAGTCCCTGGCCGCCGCCGAAGCGAAGCGGAAGAAAGAGTCGGACGAACGCCTCGCCGCCGCCGAGGCCGAGTGGCGGGCCGAGGCCGAGAAACGCCTGGCCGAGGCCAAGGCCGGTTGGCGGCAAGAGGGCGAACGGCAACTCTCTTCCGCCGAAACCGAGTGGCGGGCCGAGCACCAACGGCGCCAGGGGTCGGTGAAGGCCGACCGGCAGGCGGAGGAAGAGGAACGCCTCGCCGCCGCCGAGGCCGAGTGGCGGGCCGAGGCCGAGAAACGCCTGGCCGCCGCCAAAGGCGACTGGCAGGCCGAAGCCGAGAAACGCCTCTCCTCCACCGAGACCGAGTGG
>JADFPK010000042.1:6770-10933 GCA_022562375.1 Pseudomonadota bacterium | reverse complement strand
CACCAGCAACACCGGCAATACCAGCAACACCGGCAATACCAGCAACACCAGCAACACCAGCAACACCAGCAATACCAGCAACACCAGCGGTTCGGGCGGCGGAGGCAGTGATACGGCAGGCGCCGGCGGCGGTGGTGGAGGCGGTGATACGGCAAGCGCCGGCGGCGGCGAGGGTGGAGGCGGTGATACGGCAAGCGCCGGCGGCGGCGAGGGTGGAGGCAGTGATACGGCAGGCGCTGGTGGCGGCGGCGGTGGCGCCGGCAACACCGGCAACACAAGCAGTACTAGTAACACCGGCGGTGGCGGCGGCGGCTCGTCAGGGTCCGGGTCGGGGTCCGGCAAGGGGCCGACTCAGGTCGCCTTGGCTGACATCGGCGAGGAGGGCGCGGAGGAGGATTCCCCGGCCTCGGGCACCGTCGGCGGCGAACAAGATCCAGGTTCGGCCGAGAACAAAAAGTCGCGCTACATCGGCGGCGATGGCGGCGCCGCGGGTTCCGGTGATCAAGGCGGCGGTTTCGGCGCCGGCAATCTGAGCCTGCTCGCCATCATCATGTTGCTTCTCGTCCACTGGTTGTCCGAGCGTATGAAGAGAGCCGCTATTCGGCGCCAGCAGGCCGCCGACAAACGCCGGTCGGCGGATCGGGCGCCCAATCCGATGACGGGCGCTTTCGCCCGGCCTCAGGCATGGAGACCGCGTCCGACGGCGGGCAATCGTCAGGCCGCGTTGGCAAGGAGGATGTCCTTCGGCCGCGCCGGCTGATCGGAGGCGGCGCCAGGTTCGCCTATTCCGGCGGCGTCCCCCGTCGACCTTCACTGACGGGGCATCGGGTTTCGGACCACATCGGCGGCAAATTGACATAGCTCTTGTTGGCCAGGGCGGACTCCCGCGCGTCCGGATCGCGGGGTAGGTGCGCGCCTTTTGCACCGCACTGGCCCTTTTTTTCGGCGAAACGGCGTGTCTCCGCGTCGGGTTCGAGGGCACTGCATCCCATTTCTTTCGCCGGTAAATCCGCGTTCTTCGCCGACTTGGCCTCACCACTCGGACAAAAATAATCCCCGCCAAAGCGGGGCCTCCGGTGTCGCGGCAACACCGCGACGATCAGGGACGTTCGATCCGCGTCCCAGGGGCGCGAATCGGGCGGGACATGGGGCGTATCGGGGTTATAATCCTATACTCCGGCCTGCATCCGGCCGGAGAATGCTCTGATACCAAAGGTCATTATCAAGGACCTTTGGGATAACCGTTGGTAACGGATTTCAAACCAGGATGGCTTGACGCAAACAGCCGGTGGAACCAACGCACTTGCCCGAAAAGATCCGAAAGACCGATGCCGAATGGCAAAAGCTGCTGACACCCGAGCAGTATTTCGTCGCCCGGATGAGCGGCACCGAACGGCCGTTCACCGGCGCCTATCACGACTGCAAGAAGCCGGGCGTTTATGCCTGCGTCTGTTGCGGTCAGGCGCTGTTCGATTCCAAGACCAAGTTCGATTCCGGCACCGGCTGGCCTAGCTTCTTCGCCCCCGCCGATACTGAAGCCGTCGGCACCGAAGCCGATCATACCCACGGCATGGTCCGCAACGAGGTGACGTGCGCCCGCTGCGACGCCCATCTCGGCCACATCTTCGATGACGGGCCGGAGCCGACGGGCAAACGCTATTGCATCAATTCCGCGGCGCTGAAACTCGAGGAAGAGGCTTAGCCCGGACGGGAAGTCTTTTCGCGCCCGCGCTTTCGGCTATGGCAACCAGCGTGCCTTCCAGGCCTGAAACATCAGAACGTCCCAGAGCAGATACTGCCAGTTGGACTTGCCCGACAAATGTTCGGACCACTTGGCCCGGATCGGCGCCGGATTCAAGACGCCTTCGGCCTTGAGCCGTCTGGCGTCCAGCAACTCCTCGGCCCAGTCGCGCAGCGGGCCGCGCAACCACGCGTCGATGGGAACGCCGAACCCCATCTTCGGGCGGTCGACGAGTTCCGGCGGCACGTAGCGGTACAGCACCTGTCGCAGCAGCCATTTGCCGACGCCGTTCCTGACCTTCATCGCCGGCGGCAGCGACCAGCTAAACGCCACCACGCGATGATCCAGGAGCGGCACCCGCGCCTCGAGGGACACCGCCATGGAGGCGCGGTCCACCTTGGTCAGGATGTCGTCGGGCAGATAGGTCAGGGTGTCGAGATACTGCATCCGTTCGACGAGATCGGGAACCGCCTCGCGGAGGCGCGGGTCGGAGAACAGGCCGTCCGGCTCCCGGCCGCCGGCGACGATCCGCTCCGGTTCCGTCCAGTGGCTGACGAGGCTCTGGTAAAAGCCGTCGCCGTCCTTGGTCAGCACCGATGCCAGCTTGTGCATCTTGTCGCCGGCCTGGGGCGGCCGGAAACGCCCTGGGACCGCCATGAACAGGGCGCTCCATGCCGCCGGCGGCAAGGCGCGGATAGCCGAGGCGCCAAGGGCGCGGAGCTTGGGCGGCATCCGCTCCAGCAGCGGTACGATGGTGCGGGCCTGAAAATAGCGGTTGTAACCGGCGAAAAGCTCGTCGCCGCCGTCGCCCGAGAGCGCCACCGTGACGTGCTTGCGTGTCATCTCCGAGACCAGGAAGGTGGGGATCTGAGAGGAATCGGAGAAGGGCTCGTCATATATCTCGGGCAGCCGCGGGATCACATCACGCGCGTGCGCCGGCGAGACGTAAAGCTCCGCATGGTCGGTGCCGAGGTGACGGGCGACCGCGGCGGCGTGGCCGGCTTCGTCATAGTCTTTTTCTTGGAAGCCAATGGTGAAGGTACGCACCGGTCGGGTGCTGTTGGCCTGCATCAGGGCGACGACGGCGGAGGAATCGATGCCGCCGGAAAGGAACGCGCCCAGCGGCACGTCGGCCTCCATGCGCCGGCTGACGGCGTCGTTGAGGAGGGCGTCTAGACGGTCGGCGGCCTCCTCCTCATTTTCAGGGACGCGGTCCCGCTGCCCGTCCAGAGCGATTCCCCGCAGATTCCAGAAGGGGGTGATCCGTGGTTCCTCGCCGGCGCGCGCACGAAGGATCGTGCCCGGGGGTAACTTGTTGACGCCTTTATAGATGGTGTGCGGCGAGGGGACATAGCCGTACCGCATATAGGCCGCAAGCGCGTCCCGGTTCAACTCGGGGCGCCACCCGGGATGGGCCCTGAGCGCTTTCAGTTCCGAGCCGAAAAGCAGGAGCCCGCCGAAGCGCGCCCAGTAGATCGGCTTGATGCCGAGCCGGTCGCGGACGAGGGTAAGCACGCGCTCGCTCCGATCCCACGCGGCGAAGGTGAACATGCCGATGAGGCGCTCAAGCGTGGCCTCGATGCCCCAGGCGGCGCAACCTTCGACGATGACTTCGGTGTCGGAGTGACCCTTGAACCGGCGCCCCGACGCGGCGAGCTCGGAACGCAACTCCGGGGCATTGTAGACCTCGCCATTGTATGAGATGACGAAGCGCCCGCAGGACGAGATCATCGGCTGCGCCCCGGCGGCCGATAGGTCGATGATGGCCAGGCGCCGATGGCCGAGCGCGATACCGGCCGTGTTATCGATCCACGCGCCGTCGCCGTCCGGGCCGCGATGGCGCAAAACCTCGCACATGGCGGACAGCGAATCCGGCGACACGCCGCCGCCGGCCTTGCCGGAGAGGTCAAGAATGCCTGCGATGCCGCACATTCCCGTTCCCCATGTACTTGGCGTGAGAGGTCATTGCCTTATCTTGGCCCGGTCGGATCGAGGTTATCGGCCACCAAGCTAAAACACCACTCCGATACCGAGGCAGACACGGCGCGCGCCTGAAGGCGATGGATTTGTCGGGTGGTGGAATAAGCGCTAGATTGTTGGCCTGAGTGGTTCTTTTGGCATCGGCGGAGAGACACCCATGGAATACAGGGGCGCCAAACCAAAGTGGCGGTGATCCACGCCAGCACGGCTAAGGTCGGGGCGCGCCCCTTGCGTGTGGTCGAGGCCATGCATACCGCCTGTTGGCGACAGCCATATTGTCCGCATCCCCGATGATCGTCGCCTTGTCCGGCCGCTTCAGGCATGTCGCGATCCTTGGCGCGCTCGCCCTCATCGCCTTTCTCGTTCTCGCTCTCTCGACCCGGGAATGGACACCGATTGCCGATGAAACCCAGTACCTGAACGCGGGCTACAACCTCGTCCA
>JADFPK010000042.1:0-6764 GCA_022562375.1 Pseudomonadota bacterium | reverse complement strand
GCGGCTTGGCTCCGCCGAAGCGAGGCTTCGCCAAGGCGAGCCGGAGCCGCTCTCGCCACGCTCTCGCCACGCTCTCGCCACGCTTCGCTGGCGCAGCGGGTCGCTGTCGTAGCGGGTCGGCGCGGCGAAGGCTCGCCGGGGGGTGAGGGACCTTGACGGACGGGATCGGCGTCTTGTCCGGCCGCTTCAGGCATGTGGCGATCCTTGGCGCGCTCGCCCTCATCACGTTTTTCTCTCTAGCACTTTCGACCCGGGATTCGACACCGGTCTTCGATGAAACCGAATACCTGAACGCGGCCTACAACCTCGTCCATCACGGCATCGTTTCGACCCAGGGCCCCGGCGGGCCGGTTGCGCCGACGGCGACGCGAGAGCCTGGCTATCCGGTCTTCATCGCGGCGATCATGCTCCTCGATCCCGGCTTGGGGAAATTCACACCGGCCTGCAACGCCCCGCCGGATCCGAAATGCGCGCCCTATTACCGCGGCCTGCAATACGCCAACAGTGCCCTCATCGTGCTGACCGGAATCTTGTTATTCGTTACCGTCCTTATCGTCACCGGCAATTACCTGCCGGCCTATATCGCCGCCCTATTGGTCTTCCTGAACGTCGAGGCCAACGAAATGCGTCACGAGGTCCTGTCGGATTATTTCGCCATGGCGATCACCGCCGGGGCGATGGTCTTCCTCGCTCTGGCGCTGGTGCGCCACTGGCGGGGTGGCTGGCTGCTGGTCGGGCTCGCCCTCGCCGCCCTCAGCCTTACCAAGGCCGTCTTTCTTTATTTCGCTTTGCCAATGCTGGCGATAGCCCTGGGGGTGCTGCTGATCAGATGGCGCAAACTGACGCGCACGAGCATCATCTCCCTGGCGCTCATCACCGCCGGTTACGCGGCGCCGGTGGGCGCATGGATGCTCCGGAATGCCGTCGAGGTCGACAGTTTCGTCATCACCGACAGCCGCAGCGGTATGGTGCTCAGCGAGCGGGAAATATTTAACAGCATGACGCCGGGGGAATACGGCATCGCCTTCCTTTGGTGGACCCGCGCCATGGGTGACAACCTGGTCCGGACCCACTTTCCTCCCCAGTCCTACCGGCGGTTCAACCTCGACGCAAAGGACGGGTTCTATAACCGTAGCCATGAGCGCTATTCACAGATGGTCGCCGAGGAGAGGCGCCGATCGGGGGCCGCACCCAGGCAGGCCAGGGCGACCGTCGACCGAGAATTCATCCGCAAGATACTGACCAATCTTCCGGTTCATTTGCTCACCACGCTGCCGCTCTTTTACCACGGCATCTGGATCGACGAATTCATCGTCCTGACCCTGCCGGCGCTATTCTGGCTGATTTGGGTGTCGTTGCGCCGGCGCGATACTCTCGTCCTTGGGCTGCTGGCGCCGGGGATATTCTCGCTCCTGTTCTATGCCCTGTTCAGCCTCAACATTCCGCGCTATCAGCTCACCGCCCTGCCGGCGCTGGCGCTTGCCGGGGGCATCGCCGCGGCCTTGCTGATCGAACGCTGGCGGCGCCGCAAACGGCGGACCGGCGCGTAGGCGCGAAACTCGAAGGCCGGGCGGGCCCCGTTAATCCCGGCCTCGGCGTTCGATCACGGCAAAGAGGCGAAAGCCCATGAGCGTCCCCAGGACCGGGGCGACCGCGTCCTCGACCGAGAGGAGAGGCCGCGCCCAACGCTCCGGGATCAGGCTCCAGGGACGAAACCCACCGGAGAGCGGATAGGCGAAAAAAGAGAACAAGCGAACCTCCTCGATCGTCAAACCGGTAAACAGCTTGGCGAAACGCCGCGCGTGGCGCCGGAACAGGAGTGTCGGGATGGCTTGGTTGGCCTCATAGGGATGGCGGGCGGGATCCGGCTCACCCTCGGCCAACGGGTCATCGGTGAGCCTGACCGGCTCGGGATGGAAGAATTTATAGAACGGCCAACTCAGTGGGGTAATCGCCGGTTCCACCAGGACGATGCGCCCGCCGATGGTCAGCGCGCGCTCGGCCTCGGCGAAGAAACGGCGCGGCCGGTGGAGGTGGTGCAACACGTCGAACATGACGATGTTGTCGAGACTGCCCTGGGCGAACGGCAGGGCATGGGCGTCGCATACCAGGTCAAGCCAAGGCGCGAACTGGATATCGGAGGAGATTATATCGAGCCCGGTGGTCTCGGCGAACTCCTTCAGATTGCCTATGGCGCCGCCGACCTCCAACGTCCGCCCGGGCCGGAGCGCCGCGGCCATTCGCCGGTAGCAATCGCGGTAGACCTCCCGCAGGGCCGGTTTCGCCTCCCACGCCGCGCGATCGGCCGCCAGGTGCGGGTCCACCACGGTCAGAACGCTTTCAGCTTGCGGTAGGCCAGGGCGACCATGCGCAGCAGCAGCCAGCCATGGGTAAAGCGCGAGATTTGGGTCTCGCCGTAGGTACGGGCGCCATAGCGCACCGGCACCTCGATGACCTTCAGATTGAGCTTGGTCGCGCCGAAGATGAGGTCGAAATCACCGAAGGGATCGAAAGCGCCGAAGTAGGCGCGGTTGGCGGCGATCTTCTCATAATGACGCTTGCTCAGCGCCTTGGTGCCGCAAAGCGTGTCGGTGAATCTCTGGTTCAAGAGCCAGGTGAAGAGCCAGGAGAACACCCGGTTGGCAAAGTAGTTCAGGAGGCGCATGGCTTGCTTCTCCAGGGGGTAAATCAAGCGGGTGCCGTTGATGAACTCACCCTTGCCCTCGGCCAGGGCATGGTAAAACCGTGGCAGCCATTCGGGCGGCACGGTAAGGTCGGCGTCGAGGATGATCAGAACCTCGCCGCGGGCGACCGAAAAACCCTTGCGCACCGCATTGCCTTTGCCGGTTCCGTCCTGCTGGATAACCTTGATGTCCCGTTCGGGGAAGGCCGCGATCACCCGGTTGATCTCCTCGAGCGTGCCGTCCCGGCTGCCCCCTTCGACGAAGAGGACTTCCAAATCGTCGCAGAATTGGGGCAGCCGCCGGACCGCGGGCTCGATATTCCCCCGCTCGTTCTTGCAGGGAATGACCACCGTGGCCGATGGCGCGCCCAACGCCCGCGGGGGCAGCGGCCGGGCGACGATGCAGTTGCGCAGGCCAACTCGGCGGATCCATGGCAGGGTGCCGATGTAGCGGTTGAGAAAGGGCCCCAATCCGAACAGACGCAGGGGAACCAATTGGCGCCATTCGCGTCTGATGACCTCGAAGTCCGCCAGCGCCAAGAGCTCGGCGATGTCTTCGGCCGACAGATAGTTCTGCGGCCCCTGGGGCATCTTGAGCCCCAGCTTCTCGGCCAGCGTCAGGACCGGCTCCCACAAAAACGAGTAGTATGCGATGACCAGCCGCGTGTCGCGGCCGCACAGCCCATGCAAATTCCCCAGCATGCTCTCGCAGTCGTTCAACGACCCGATGGTGTCGGACAGCACGATGACGTCGAACGGACCGTCAAGCGCCGCCAGCACGCTGGGGTCCTCGACGTCGCCCACCCGGAACTCGAGCCCGGGGTGGTTACGCCGGGCGACCTCGATCATCCCCTCGCTGAAGTCGATGCCGACCCCGCGCGAGGGGTTGAGAGCCGCCAGCAACTGCCCGGTCCCGCAGCCGAGGTCGAGGACGCTGAGCCCCTCGGGGATCAGGAAGCGCATATAACGCCGGTCTTCCTCGTGGAAATAGCCGTTCCGGGCGATCCACCGGTCGCGCTCGGGCGCCAGCCGGTCGGAAAGCTCGCGGATCGCCTGTTTGCGCCGCGACGGTTGGGTCGCGGTGGTGAATCGCCGCCGCGGCGGCGGCGGTTGGCTATCGGACGAGGTCGTCATTGGATATAGATATGGCGGCGTATTCAAGCACCCGCGCGTCGCCCTCGATCGGGACAACCGGAAGCCTGACGCCCAATGCCATGGGCGACATTTAGTGTGGCTTTAACGAAAAGCGCGATGGCGACGGACAATGCCTTGATGTCGAGAACAATACCGGGAAAAGATCAGTCCAACGCATACTTGTTCTTATAATTCAATTTGAGTGTCGCATCTTGCTCTTCCTTCTCGAGGAAGCAGTTGCCGATGGCGAGGCAATCCATCTCGGTTCCCATGAAGCAACGGAAAGCGTCTTCCGGCGTACAGACGATGGGCTCGCCGCGGACGTTGAAGCTGGTGTTGACGATAACGGGGCAGCCGGTGCGCCCTTTGAACGCCGTAAGCAGCGCATGAAAGCGCGGGTTCGTCTCCCCATGGACCGTCTGGATGCGGGCCGAGTAGTCGACATGCGTGACGGCGGGAATTTCCGATCGGTTGGCCTTGAGGAGATCCAATCCGTCGAGCGAGTCGGCCGCCGGGTCCGGTCGCCGCCGCTGCTTTTCGATGACATCGGCGACAAGGAGCATATAGGGACTGTCGGTATCGAGTTCGAACCACTCGGCGACGTCCTCTCTTAGGACGGATGGCGCGAATGGGCGAAAGGATTCCCGGTACTTGATCTTCAGGTTGAGTACCGACTGCATCGCGCAAGACCGCGCATCGCCGAGGATGGAGCGGGCGCCGAGGGCGCGCGGGCCGAACTCCAGGCGGCCCTGGAACCAGCCGACCACCTTTTGATCGACCAGTTTATCCGCGACCGTGGCAATCAACGAGTCCTCATCGAGGACGGTGAACCGCGCGCCGGCGGAAACCAGCCGATCCTCGATCTCTTCCTGAGGGAAAGAGGGCCCGAGATAGCCGCCCCTCATGGCGTCGCACCCGGCGTTGGTTACCCGCGGCTGCCCCTTGAACAAGTGGTAGGCGCAAAGAGCCGCGCCCAAGGCGCCACCCGCGTCGCCGGACGCCGGCTGGATCCAAATATCATCGAACTGGCCGTCTCTAAGCACCTTGCCGTTGGCGACACAGTTGAGCGCCACGCCCCCCGCAAGGCATAAATTCCGGGATCGGGTCTCTCGTGCCGCTTGGCGCGTCAACCGTAACACCGCCTCCTCGGTGACAGCCTGAATGGAGGCGGCGAGGTCCATGTCACGCTGGGTGAGAGGCGATTCCGGCTCCCGCGGCGGCGCCCCGAAGAGGTCGTCGAATCTCTCGTTGGTCATCCTAAGACCGGTGCAGAAATCGAAGTACGCGAGATCGAGCCGGAACGAGCCGTCTTCCCTGAGATCGATCAAGTTGTCCAGAATGGCGTCCGCGTATTTGGGCTCGCCGTAAGGCGCCAAACCCATCACCTTGTACTCGCCGGAATTGACCTGAAAGCCGATGTAATAGGTAAAAGCCGAATACAATAAGCCCAGGCTGTGGGGAAAATGTATCTCCTTCACCATTTCCAGCTGGTTGTCGCGGCCCAGGCTCAATGATGTGGTCGCCCATTCGCCGACGCCGTCCATGGTGAGGACCACCGCTTCCTTGAACGGCGAGGGAAAGAAGGCGCTGGCCGCGTGGCTTTGATGGTGTTCGGCGAATAGCAGACGCTGCTCGGCATCGAAGCCGGAATCCAAGGTCTGCAACTCCTTGCGAAGAAGGTTCTTCTGAAACAGCTTTTCGCGAAGCCACAGCGGCATGGCCATGCGGAACGACCGGAAACCGCGGGGTGCGAAGGCCATGTAGGTCTCGAGAAGGCGCTCGAACTTCAGGAACGGCTTGTCGTAGAAGACGACGTAGTCGACATCCGCCAAGGCCTGGCCCGTCGCCTCGAGGCAGTAGCGGATTGCCGCCCGTGGAAAGCCGGCGTCGTGTCTCTTCCGGCTGAACCGCTCTTCCTGCCCGGCGGCGACGATACGCCCGTCCTCGATCAACGCCGCCGCACTGTCGTGGTAGAAGGCGGAAATCCCCAGGATGCGCATGGTGGAATCTAAAATATCGTGTAGATAAAGGGCGCCACGGCGGAGCCTTCGCTGAACACGATCAAGCCGCCGAAGATCGCCATCATCACCAGTATGGGCACCAGCCAGAATTTCTTGCGAACCCGGAGAAAGGCCCAGAACTCTCTCACGAACGAAACGATCTCGCGCATCCTAACCCCTCAGAACTGGTTCTTCATTGTCTCCGGTGGCGGCCCGGGTGGGCGCCGCTCTATCCAATAGGTCTCCATCTCCGGGTCGGGACGGAGACCGAGGGTGCTCTTACCGATCAGGCGGAGAAAGACGCCAATCGGTGTGATCGAGAAATAGAAAATAACCCCCATCACCAAGGGGCTCATGATTTTGTGAAGCAGAAGGCCGAACCGCGTCCAAACCCTGTTAAGAGGGCCGAGAGACGCCGGCCGGGCCATCGCCAGGACCAGGAAGACGGCGGCCAGGATCGAGGCCCAGATCCGCACATCCGCCCCACCGGCGAGCGGCGCCAAGCCTATGACCAGGAAAACCACGGCGAGAACGATACCGAAGGACCGGTCCGACGAGCCCTTGACGGTCCTCTCCGCGTAGACACGCTCGTGAGTATTTCCGGCTTCTTTCAAGTCTTTACCGCGCTCCAACATGGCATCCCGGCCTTCCGCCGGTCAGTGGCATGGACGATCCGATCCGCAGGAGCCTATCCGAGTATTGATCACGGGCTGCACCGCGTTTTCAAGGCCTTGGGCTAGGATGGTGCCGCGCCGCGATGCCGTGCGCATCGCAAGCGGTGCCAGACGACGTCCCAAGGCCTTGAAAACGCGGCCCGCTGGGTCGGCCAGACAGACGCGATTGCCGCGTCGCGAAGGCTTGCCGATGCGCACGGCATCGCCCGCTCCTCCGCTCCTAACACTCGCGTCTGTCTGGCCGATGCAGCCCATGATCAATACTCGGACAGG
>JADFPK010000252.1 GCA_022562375.1 Pseudomonadota bacterium | reverse complement strand
CGACCGGGTCGGGCGGGTCGATGGGATAGTGCTTGGCTTCCCAAGCCTCGACCAGGGTGACGAGCACGTCGAGCCGGTCGCCCTCGGGCGTGTTCCTCTTGGCCGTCATCAGCCCCTCGATTTCCTTCAGAGCGCGGCGGTAGTCGCGTCGGGTCTTGATCGGGGTAATGTCCATCCTGGTTTTCCTTCAGACCGTCTGGGCTAGATCGTCTGGGCGTCGATTTCACCGCCAGCTTAGCGATATGCCCCATGGAATCAACCGCTTAAACCGATATCTGGAATGTCTGGATTGACTCCGCGTTGCCGCCGGGCCATCATGGCCAGGGGTACAATAAAAGCGGTTTCCGGCCGTCTTCGGGAGAGGCGCGGAAGTGCCGCCTGGCCCGGAACGCCGGGCCGATGTCAGGGAGTGCGCGGTGCAGGTTATCGACACGGACACCCATCTCCGTGAAGGCTATTGCCTCGACGAGGTTTACCGCCTCGAAGGCGAGTTCGCCGAATTCACGCCCAGGCGCGTCGCCGGCGGCGCCTATCATGAGATAAAGTTCGAGCACCGCCTCAACCCCTGGGGGATGAAGGTCGACAAAGCCAACAGCCACCGCTCGCTCTACCACCCGGGCCGTTGGGACGGCAGGATCGCCCGCATGCAGCCCGGCGGCTTCGACATGGAAAGGCGGTCCGCCGACTTCGAGGGCACCGGCATCGACAAGCAGGTCGTGTTCGGCACCTCGGTCGACATCCCGGTGCTGACCGAAGGGCCCTTGGGCCTGGCGCTATCGGTGGCCTACAACGACTGGGTCCACGGTTTGCTCAAGGACTATTCCGATGTCATGTATCCGGTGGCGGTGGCGCCGGCGGGCTATCCGGAGGCGATGGCGGCGGAATTGCGCCGGGCGGTCAACGAGCTCGGCTGCAAGGCGGGTCTTCTGGCGCCCTATTCCTTGAAGCTCAACCTCGACGATCCCGCCTTCGATGGCTATTACCAGGCGGCGGTTGAGCTCGACGTTCCCCTGTTCGTCCATCCCAACTCGCAAGGGGTGCTGACCAACCGCTTCACCAATTTCTACGCCATGCACACGCTGGCGCGCCCGACCAACTGCTCGGCGGCGCTGGTGGCGCTGGTCATCGGCGGCGTGTTCGAGAAGTTCCCGTCGCTCCGCGTCGCCTTTTTCGAATGCGGGGTCGAGTGGATGCTCTATTGGATGCACCGGATGGACGCCACTTACGATTATCTCCGCGACGATTACGCGCCCTATCTGACGATGAAGCCGTCGGACACTGTCCGGCGCAACTGCTACGTCACCTGCGACGCCCGCGAGAAGGTCCTGCCGGCGGCGCTGGACGAGATCGGCGCCGGCCGGGTGCTGATGTCGTCCGACTATCCCCACTGGGATACCGGCTTTCCCCACGTGGTGAAGGAGTTAAGCGATCGCGACGACATCACCGACCGCCAGAAGGAAATGATCCTCAGTGACAACCCGAGGAGTCTCCTCGGGCTCTAAGTAAAATCAGAGAAACGCCAATCGCGCGAAACTCAACAGGGAGAACGAACATGCGCAAATTTCATTCCTTGAGCATCCTCGGCGCCGTCGGCACCGTCGCCATCGGCGCCGTCATCGCCTCGGGCGCGGTCGCCCAGACCTCGGTGGCCGATTTCTACAAGGACAAATCGATCACCATGTACATCTCCTCCGGCGCCGGCGGCACCAATGACGCCTATGCCCGGCTGGTGGCGGAACATATCTCCAAACACATTCCCGGCAACCCCAATGTCGTGCCCAAGAACATGCCCGGCGCCGGCGGGCTCAAGGCCACCAAGTTCCTTTACAAGATCGCCCCCAAGGACGGCACCGCCATGGGCGTCGTTCAACGGAGTGTCGCGGTCCAGCCGCTTCTCGGCATCAAGGCGGCCGACTACGATCCGCTGAAATTCACCTGGGTCGGCAGCACCAACAGCGAGGTGTCGATGGGCATCTCCTGGGGCACCTCGCCGGTCAAGACGCTCAAGGACGCCATGGAGCAAGAGCTGATCATCGGCTCCAGCGGCGTCGGCAACGACACCGGCGCCTTCCCCAGGGTGTTGAATTTCTTCATCGGCACCAAATTCAAGCCGATCCACGGCTACCAGAGCGGCACCGACATCCTGCTGGCGATCGAGCGCAAGGAGGTCATGGGCCGGGTCGGCTGGTCGTGGTCCTCCCTCAAGAGCCGCAAGCCAAATTGGATCAAGAATAAGACCATCAACCTGCTGGTTCAGATGGGGCTGAAGAAGGCCAAGGATAATCCCGATACGCCGCTGGCGATCGATTTCGCCAAGACGCCCAAGGACCGCAAGGCGATGGAACTGATCTTCGCCGCCACCACCATCGGCTGGCCGGCGCTGTTGCCGCCGGGCGTGCCCAAGGACCGCGCCGACGCCATCCGCGCCGCCTACAAGGCGACGATGAAGGACAAGGCGTTCCTCAAGGGGGCCAAGAAGCGTCGCCTCGGCGTCGACCCGGTGACCGGCGAGGAGATCGAGGCGATCATCGCCAGGATCTACGCCTTCCCGCCCGACATCGTTGAACGGGCCCAGGAAGCCTACAAGCCCAGGGGCAAGCTCCTGAAGGTCAAGCTGATGACCGCCAAGGGCACGATCACGAAGATCAACAAGAAGGGATCGAAGTTCACCCTCAAGAGCGGCGGCAAAAAGATCAAGGCGCGCGTCTCGCGGCGCAGCAAGATCAAGATCGCCGGCAAGAAGGCCAAGCGCAAGAAGCTGAAGAAGGGCATGGAGTGCGAGATCGCCCTGGCGGCAAGCGGCGCCGTCGCCCAGACGGTGGACTGCAAATAAGCCGAAACTTCTTGGGCTTCGGAGTTATCGGCGGGAATCGGCAAGGGCCGGGGGCGTTGGCGCTCAGGGT
>JADFPK010000251.1 GCA_022562375.1 Pseudomonadota bacterium | reverse complement strand
GGTTTTGTCCCGATTGGGTGTGTTCAGCCTGCTATCATGTGCCCGCCGGTTGTGGAGCGGAGTACCGGGTTGGCGGAACCCCAGGCGTGATAAGAGCCCGGGCTGATCCCGCCCCTCGACCCTTCCGCCGCCCCGGTGGCGGCAGGGTTTAGGCGCGCACCCGGCCGACCGCTTCGAGCCACCCGGCATAGAGCCGCCGGCGCCGATCCGGCCCAAGCGCGGGTTCGAATCGGCGCTGCCGCTGCCAGTGGCCGGAGATCTCCTCGATCGAGGGGTACAATCCGGCCTCGAGTCCGGCGAGATAGGCGGCGCCCAGGGCGGTGGTCTCGGCGATCACCGGCCGCTCCACCGGCAGATCGAGGATGTCGGCGAGAAACTGCATCAGCCAGTCGTTGGCCACCATGCCGCCGTCGACGCGGAGCGCCGTCGGCGGCGCCGCGCCGTCGTCCTCCATCGCCCGCATCAGGTCCCGGGTCTGATAGCAAACGGCTTCCAACGCCGCGCGGACGATCTCGGCGACGCCGGTGGAGCGGCTAAGCCCGACGATGGCGCCACGCGCCGCCGGATCCCAGTAGGGCGCGCCGAGGCCGGTGAAGGCGGGGACCAGATAGACCCCGCCGGTGTCGGCGATGCCCCGGGCGATGGCCTCGGTGGCGGCCGCCGTGTCGATGATCTTGAGCCCGTCGCGCAGCCACTGGACCGCGGCGCCGGCGATGAACAGGCTGCCTTCGACGGCGTAGGCGGTCTCGCCGCCAAGGCGATAAGCGATCGTCGTCAACAGCTTGTGTTTCGATGCCACCGGCTTTGCCCCGGTGTTGAGCAGAATGAAGGCGCCGGTGCCGTAGGTGCCCTTGATCATGCCGGGCGCGAAGCAGGCCTGGCCGACGGCGGCCGCCTGTTGGTCGCCGGCCATGCCGGTTATGGCGATGGCGCCGTCGAACAAATCCTTCTCGGTCTCGCCGAACCTGGCGCTGTTGTCCAGCACCTCGGGCAGGATGGCGCGGGGGATCGACAAAAGATCGAGCAGCTCGTCGTCCCATTCCTGGGCGTGGATGTTGAACATCATGGTGCGCGAGGCGTTGGTGGCGTCGGTGGCATGCACCTTGCCGCCGGTAAGGCGCCACAGCAGGAAGCTGTCCACCGTGCCGAACAGGATATCCCCCCCCGCCGCCGCTTGGCGCGCGCCTTCGACGTTGTCGAGAAGCCAGGCGATCTTGGTGGCCGAGAAATAGGGGTCGATCACCAGCCCGGTGCGCGCCGCCACCAGATCGGCGTGGCCGTCATCGGACAATCGCCGGCAGAGATCGGCGGTGCGCCGGTCCTGCCAGACGATGGCGTTATAGATCGGCCGGCCGGAGGCGCGCTCCCAGAGGATGGTGGTCTCGCGCTGGTTGGCGATGCCGATGGCGGCGATCCCGCCGGCCTCGTGCCCGGTTTCGGCCAGGACCTTGCGGCAAACCTCGAGCGTCGCCCGCCAGATTTCCTCGGGGTCGTGTTCGACCCAACCGTCGCGGGGGAAAATCTGGAGGAGTTCACGCCCGGCCGATGCCGCCGGTTGGCCCCGGGAGTCGAACAAGATCGCCCGGGTGCTGGTGGTGCCCTGGTCGATGGCAAGAATGTATCCGTCCCGTGCCATGCCGTTTGCCGCCGTGGCGATTGTTTCACGTGAATACTGTTGCCCGAATGTTTGCATGTTAATACCCACGATCATAGAACGATGATACATCTGAGGGCCTTGCGGGTTCTCTCAGCCGCGCCCGGGCCCGCCAAGCGAGGAAGAAAGGACGGTATGATCGACGCGTTAACCGGCCGCATGGGGCGGATCATCGCCACGCCACGCGGATTTACTATCTTCGTCGGTCTCTATATCGGCGCCGTCTTTCTCGCCCGCGCCGTGCCGTTCCCCGGCTCGAGCGACGATGCCGCCGAGTTGCTGCTCCATTCGCAGGTTTTAGCCTGGGGGTATGAGCTCAAGAACCCGCCGCTGATGTCCTGGCTGGTGATCGCGGCGCAAAAGCTGTTCGGTGTTTCGCTGCTTTCCGTCGAGGCCGTCAAGTTCGCCCTGCTTCTCCTCGCCCATCTGTTTCTCTACCGCGCGGCGCGGCAAATCCTCGAGGACGACCGCCTGGCCGCCCTGGCGGCGCTCTCACCGGTGGCGCTCTATTCCGTCGCCTGGATCCTGGCCTGGAAATACAGCCATTCGGTGCTGCTCCTCACCATGTGCGTGGTGACATTTACCGCCCTCCTTCGCCTCGATGCGCGCGGCAATCTCGCCTCCTACGTCCTATTCGGGGTGATCGTCGGGCTCGGAGTGATCTCGAAATACAACTATCTGCTGTTCGTCATCGCATTGATCGTCGCGGCGATGACCGAGCCCGGCTTGCGCGCCCGGCTCGTCGACCGGCGGATCCTCCTGTCCCTCGCCATCGCCGCCGCCATCGCGCTGCCTCCTGTGGCGTGGTTCCTCAATCATTCGGGGGAATTGCAGGCCCTCATCGACTACAAGTTCCAGATCTCGCCGCGAAGAGACCGCCTGGGGGCGGCCGGTCTCGGCCTGATCAGCGTCGCCAAGGCCTATCTCGATTTCCTCGTACCGCTGATCTTTCTGTTGGCGCTGTTCTTCTGGCGGGCCTTCACGCCGCTTCGCGCCGGCGCCGTGCCCGCCGATCGGTTGCGTCCGGTGCTCGGCATTTCGCTTTTGCTGATGACGGCGGTGATCGTCATCGCCGTCGTTGCCTTCGGAGCGTCGCGGTTCCAGTTCCGCTACCTCTATGTGTTCATACTCTTTCCGATTTACTTCTTCGCCCGGGTCCAGGGGATCGGCGCCGGGGAACGGGTGCTCAACCGGTTCGCGGCGGTGCTGATGCTGCTTTGCGTCATCGTGCCGCTGATGTTTTTGGCGAAGTTCTGGTT
>JADFPK010000250.1 GCA_022562375.1 Pseudomonadota bacterium | reverse complement strand
AGTGCTATCTGTCCCGCGAGGAAGTCAGGAAGATCCTCAGCGAGGCGATCGTCAAACGTCTCGAGCCCGAGCGCCTGCTCGGCCCGTTCACCCAGGAGACCACCCTGTTCGACGACGGCCGGGTGGAGGTCACCTTCTGCGGCGCCGAACCAAAAACCGAAAACGGCGGCGAGTAGGACGGCCAACAGTAACCGGGCGCCAAGCCGCCGGCGGGCGTGGCGTTCACTCCAGATAGCGGCGGATGGTCTTTATCGCCTCCTGGCTATCCCACTCGGCGGGGCCGGCGAACCTGCCGATCTCCCGTCCCTGCCGGTCTATCAAAAGGGTCGTCGGAATGCCGGTGATGCCGAGGGCGGTCCTCGCGCGCGTGGTCTTGTCGACATAGATGCCAAGCGCCTCGAGCCTCAAGGCCCGGTAAAATTTCTTGACCACGCCTACGCCGCCGATATCGATCGACAGCACGACGACCTCGAAGCGCGGTCCGCCGAGCTTGGCCTGGAGCCGGTCGAGCGTCGGCATCTCCCTGAGACAGGGGATGCACCAGGTGGCCCAGATATTGAGCAGTATCACCTTGCCGCGAAAATCGGCGAGGGTCAGCGGCCGTCCCTCGCCGTCGACGAACCGGAGCTCGGGTAACGCCCGCGGTGGGTCCAAGAGGTCGAAGGGAAATTCCGACGGTTCCGGCGGCGGCATCTGCACCGCCGGGATCGCCGCGGCATGGGCGGCGCCCGCCGGCGTCTCGATCCCGGTCCGGTAAAGGACGGCGGCGATCACCAGGGCGGCGGCGATTGCCGTCGCCGTAAGCAGGACCCTCTTCATAACGCTGTCTTCCAACAGGGTACTGAGCAAATGTCATATGGCGCGCCCGGGACGTAGCGGCGACAGCGGATTTTGCGATACGATCAAGGCCTTCGTCAAGGGAGCGATGGCGTTCGCCAAGACGGTGCTGCTGGTCCAGGGCGACGATCACGAATTCTACGTCGACCAGCCGCTGACGACCGATTTGGAAGACGGCGAAACGCTGGAGAACGTCTATCGGCTGCAGGTGATGGGTAAGCGCGAGATTCAGGCCGTCAGGGGGTCGGGGTCCACCCGGGAGACCCGGTGGTGTTCTCCTTCCGGCCGCTGATCGTCAAGGAAAATATCAATCCGATCGAGGAGTGAGCGGCCGGGTATAGCCCGGCGAATCGCGTGCGGCGCCTGGCGGGCCCCTGGACGTCAGGCGCTCTTTCGCTCGCGGGCGTCCTCCACCTGGTGGGGCGCGTAGACGATTTGCGCCCGGACCTCGAAGGCGGTCACCATGCGGCGCACCATCTCGTTGAACAGCGGGGCGATGAGGCGCTCGAAGAGGCGTGACTGGAACTGGAAATCGACGAAGAAATCGATCTCGCAGCCGCCCCCATCGGCGGGCCTGAAGACCCAGTGGTTCTGCAGGTATTTGAGCGGCCCGTCGATATAGAAGACATCGATGCGCCACACCCCGGCTTCGCCGCCGTCCTGGCGCCTATCCCCGGCGCCGGGCGGCGTCATCGTCACCCTCGAGGTGAAGCGATCGCGGATCATGCGATAGCCGATCACCATGTCGGCATAGAGCACGTCGCCCTCGCGGTCGCGCACCCTGGCCGCCGCGCACCACGGCAGGAACTCAGGGTAAGCCTCGATATCGGCGACGAGATCGAAGAGCTGCCCGGGGCTGAAGGGAAGGACGCGTTTTTCCGCGTGGACCGGCATTTCGTTCTTTATCCGCCCCCGAGCAACCGCCGCCTAGCCTCGCGGAGGCGTTCGAAATCGTCCCCCGCGTGATAGGACGACCGGGTCAGCGGCGTCGCCGAAACCATCAAGAAGCCCTTGGCGAACGCCTTGGACCGGTAGTCGTCGAACTCCTCGGGCGTGACGTAGCGATCGACGGCGATGTGGCGCGAGGTCGGGCGCAGATACTGGCCGATGGTGAGGAAATCGACGTCCATGGCGCGGAGATCGTCCATCACCTCGTGCACTTCCCGGCGCTCCTCGCCGAGCCCCACCATCAGGCCCGACTTGGTGAACATGGCCCCATCGAGTTGCTTGACCCGGCGGAAGAGGCTTAGCGAGTGGTCATAGCGCGCGCCGGGACGCACCGGCCGATAGAGCCTCGGCACGGTCTCGAGGTTATGGTTGAAGACATCGGGGCCGGCCTCGACCACGGTCTCGATGGCGCCGTCTTTCCTCAGGAAATCGGGGGTCAGCACCTCGATCGTGGTCGCGGGCGAGGTGTCGCGGATGCGCGCGATGCAGCGGGCGAACTGGCCGGCGCCGCCGTCATCGAGGTCGTCGCGGTCGACCGAGGTGATGACGACGTGGCCGAGGCCAAGCTCCGCCACCGCCTCGGCCAGATGGTCGGGCTCATGCGGATCGAGGAGATCGGGCCGGCCGGTGGCGACGTTGCAGAAAGAGCAGGCCCGGGTGCAGACGCTGCCCAATATCATCACCGTCGCGTGTCCTTGGGCCCAGCACTCGCCGATATTGGGGCAGGCCGCTTCCTCGCAGACGGTGTTGAGGCCGAGACGGCGCATCAGCGATCTGGTTTGGTGATAGGCCGGGGACGTCGGCGCCTTGACCCTGAGCCACCGGGGCTTCGGCGAACCCCCGGGCGGGCGGCGAATGTCGAGCACGTCACTCATGCGAACTCCGTTCCTTTCGGAGCCCTAGACATGGATCGCCCGGCCATAGGCGTCAAGGACCGATTCATGGATGGTCTCGGACAGCGTCGGGTGGGGAAAGATGGTTGCCATCAACTCGGCCTCGGTGGTCTCGAGCGATCTGGCGAGGACGAAGCCGTGGATCAACTCGGTCACCTCGGCGCCGATCATATGGGCGCCGAGCAGGGCGCCGGTCTTGGCGTCGAACAGGGTCTTGACCAGACCCTCGGGCTCGCCAAGGG
>JADFPK010000249.1 GCA_022562375.1 Pseudomonadota bacterium | reverse complement strand
CGATATAGCCGTCCGCCAGCTCGATCTCGGCGCCGAGCTCGCTCAATGCCCAGAGGTGCAGATCGACCGGCCGGTTGCCGATGGCGCAGCCGCCGGGAAGCGACACCCGGGCCCGCCCGGCGCGCGCCAGCAGCGGCCCCAGCACCAGGATGGATGCGCGCATGGTGCGCACCAGATCATAGGGCGCGGTGGTGCCGGCGATGGTGGCGGCGCGAAGCGACAGCACCCGCCCGGCGTGGCCGCCGTTCCCGGCGTGGCCGTCCATGTGGATCTCGACCCCGAGCTGGGCCAGGAGATCGGTCATGGTCGAGATGTCGGCGAGATGGGGCAGATTCGATAGCCTGATCGTCTCTTCCGTCAGCAGCGAAGCCGCCATCAGCGGCAGGGCCGCGTTCTTGGCGCCGCTGATGTGAATGACGCCGGACAACCGTTTGCCGCCGAGGATGCGTATCTGGTCCATCGTTCCCCTTAGCCGGACAAGACCACCATCGGGCGCCGAAACCCCGGCGCCGAGGGCTCAGCCACCGCCGCGCCCGGCCGGGCCGGTTTCATGCCCGATCATCCTTATTAGATGGCGCGCGAGCCGGGCTACGCAACCGGTCCTGTTGCTTTCGCCGGTGCAAGTTCTGCCGCAGCGCCGCCGCCTGGCGGGCGCGCTTGAGATCGCCTCGCCTCGGCGCGCCCGAGTCGCCGCGCGGGCGTCCGCCCTTGTCCCCCGCCGTCATCAGCCGACCCTCCCGACCGTCGAAATCAGCAGCGCATGGTGGAGCGACGGCGGCGGAAGGTCAAGGGCGGGCGTGCCCGAGGTGATGTATCAGATTTTGTGTCAGTGAAGTGAAGGGGGTACTCCCAGGGTTGATTCAGACCCACTGGAAAGGAGCACCCCCGATGTCACGGACCGCGACGATTGAGAGCTTGCCTCAGGCATTCGAGGTTATCAAGCAGATGCAGGATCAGGGTTACGATTGGGGAGAGGATTACCGTTGCGCCGGCCGCGATGCCCTGGCCGATATTCTCGAGGGACGGATGGTTGAGGCCGTCGACCGGCATCTCGAGAGGATGTCCGAGGGTGACGAGGCGGACCGCCGCAACGGCGTCTACCGCCGCTGGCTGTTGACCGAGCTCGGCCGCATCGAGCTTTGCGTGCCCCGCACGAGGCGGTTCGGCTCTTTCAAGGTGGTTCGGGCCTATGCCCGGCGCGCCGGGCACATCGACCGCATGATCCTGGCCTGCTTCGTCTTGGGGCTGTCGACGCGCAAGGTGTCCAAGGCGTTGTTGCCGGTCCTCGGCGTGCCGGTCAGCGCGAGCACGGTCAGCCGCGTGGCCAAGACCCTGGACGCGGCGGTGGCGGCCTTCCACCAGCGCCCGTTGAAGGATCGTTACCGGGTCTTGATGCTGGACGGCGTGGTGCTCAAGCGCAAGACCGGCGCCGGCGCCATCCGCCGCCCGGTGCTGGTGGCGCTGGGGCTGCGCGCCGACGGCAAGAAGGAGATCATCGACTTCCGCCTGGCGGTCTCGGAAAGCGCCGCCGAATGGGAGCGGTTCCTCACCGATCTCTACCGGCGGGGGCTCGAGGGCCAGGGGCTCGAACTGATCTGCGTCGACGGCGGCGCCGGCCTGTTGGCCGCCCTGCCCATGGTCTATCACGCCATCCCGGTGCAGCGCTGCTGGGCCCACAAGATCCGCAATATCCTCAACAAGGTGAAAGCCGCCGACCACGACGCCGTCAAGCGCGGCCTGCACCGCATCATGAACGCGAAGAACCGGGTCGCCGCGCGCGCCGCCGCCGGCGACTTCGCCCGGCGCTGGCGGCAGGCCTATCCAAAGGCCGTCCAATGCCTGGCCGGCGACCTCGACGAGCTCTTGGCCTGCTTCCGCTACACCGACCCGAAGGAGCGCAAGGCCGTGCGCACCACCAACGCCATCGAACGCCGCTTCCGCGAGGTCCGCAGGAGAACCCGGCCGATGGGCGTCTTCGCCGACCGAACCTCCATCGAAAGGATACTGTTCGCCGTGTTCACACACGAAAACCAATCACAAGGAGTCAGCACCCCCTTCCCGCTGACACAAAACTCGTGACATTACCGATGGCGGCGCGCCCGCGTCAGTAGGACGGCCTCAGTTTCAGGAACTGGTAACGGTCGGCGGAGTGGACGACAAGCTCCTGGACATCGGCGCCGTGAAGGATCTTGAGCGGCACCTCGACCCCGGCCTTACCCAACGCCCAGACCTTGCGGTAGAGATCGGCCATCGAGCTGACGCCGGCATCGCCGATGCCGATGACGATGTCGCCGGGCTCGATGCCGGCCTTCTCGGCCGGACCGGCGGCGGTGACACGGGTGACGAACAGCCTTCCCCTGACCTCCTCGGTGTGCATGCCGAGCCAGGGTTTCGGCCGCCTGGCGGCGCGCCCCTTGGTCAGCAGGTCCCCCATGATCGGCTTCAGGAGGTCGATGGGGACGAACATGTTGCCGGGCACCTGCTCCCCCTTCACCGCGTCGCCGACGATCAGCGAGCCGATGCCGAGCAACCGCCCGTCGGCGCCGATCAGCGCCGCGCCGCCCCAGTTGTAATGAGGCGGCGAGGTGAAGATGGCCTTGTCCAGCAGGTATTCCCAATAGCCCGCGAACTCGCGCCGGGAGACCACCACCGCCGGAATGGCGTCCTTGGCGCCGGCGAAGGTCGCCACCATGACCGGCTGGCGTTCCGCCAGTTTCGCCGAATCGCCGAATTCGAGGGGTTCGGCGCCGCCCGCGTCCCGCATGCGGATCAGGCCGAAGCCCGAATCGTGGTCGTAACCGACGAACTCCGCCGGCCGCGTCCGCCCCCGGTGATCGACGATCTCGATCTCGGCCGCCTCCAAGATCAGATAACCGATGGTGACGATAAGGCCGTCCTTGGCGATGATGACGCCGGAGCCCTC
>JADFPK010000041.1 GCA_022562375.1 Pseudomonadota bacterium | reverse complement strand
TCACGACGCCTATTCCGCCCGCCAGGGGGTCGAACACGACGATATCAACGTCTTGGTGCTGGGCGCCGATGTCATCGGCCGCGAACTGGCGCTGGCGCTCGTAGCCGGTTATCTTGACGCCCGGTTCAGCGGCGAGGCGCGCCACCGCCGCCGGCTGGAGAAGGTCGCGGCGCTCGAGGTCCGCTATGGCGGCAAGGACAAGGCTTGAGAGGAGACCACATGAACCCCCTTGGCAGCTTGAATGATCATGGCCAGGCGGTCTGGCTCGACTATATCGAACGCGCCCTTCTGACCGGCGGCGGGCTCAAACGCTTCATCATTGAGGACGGCTTGAGCGGGGTCACGTCCAACCCGACGATCTTCGACAAGGCGCTGGCCGGCGGCGCCGATTACGACCAGGCGCTCGGCGCCTTGATCGGCGACGACCCGGACGCCCCCACCGAGGCGATCTACGAGGCGCTGGCGGTCGAGGACATCCGCATGGCGGCGGACATCCTGGCGCCGGTCCATCAGCGCACGGCGGGCGCCGACGGCTTCGTCAGCCTCGAGGTCTCGCCGCATCTGGCGGCGGATACCGACGGCACCGTGGACGAGGCCAGACGCCTGTGGCGGGCGGTCGATCGCCCCAATGTGTTGATCAAGGTGCCGGCGACGCCCGAGGGCATCGGGGCGCTGGCGACGCTGATCGGCGAGGGCATCAACGTCAACGCCACCTTGATGTTCTCGCTCGGCCATTACGAGGCCGTCGCCGGGGCCTATATCGAGGGGCTGGAGCGCGCCGCCGATCCCGCTTCCGTCGCCTCCGTCGCCTCCTTCTTCGTCAGCCGCATCGACACCGCCGCCGGCCGGGCGCTCGACGGCATCGGCACCGCCGACGCCGCCGCGCTCAAGGGCAAGATCGCCATCGCCAACGCCAAGATGGCTTACGCCCGCTTCGGCGAAATCTTTGGTGGCGATCGCTTCGCCTCGCTAAAGGCGAAGGGCGCGCACGTCCAGCGGGTGTTGTGGGCGAGCACCGGCACCAAGGATCCGGCGTTCTCCGACGTGCTCTATGTCGAGGAATTGATCGGACCGGACACGGTGAACACCCTGCCGATGGCGACGCTCGATGCCTTCCGTGATCACGGGCGCCCGAGGCGGACCATCGATCAGGGTCTCGATGAGGCCGCCGACGACTTGGCGAAGCTCAAGGAACTCGGCATCGGTCTCGACGAGATCACGGCGCGGCTGCAGATCGACGGCGTCGCCGCCTTCGCCGATTCCTTCGACCAGCTGATCGCCGCTCTCGATTCGAAGCGCCTGGCTCTTGCCTCTTAACATGGGCCTCTTGATGTGGGGCTGAACCGCCAGGTTCTGGATCTGGGCGCATATCGCGCGTCGGTCGACGCGCGGCTTGCGAAGTGGCGCGCCGCCGGGCTCGGCCGCAGGCTCTGGGCCAAGGACCCGACGGTGTGGTTCGAGGAACCGGTGGCGGAGATCTCCGACCGGCTGGGCTGGCTCGATCTGCCAGACGCCATGGCGGGGCAGATCGAGGGGATCGAACGCTTCGCCGATCAGGTCTGCGGCGAGGGGACGCGCCACGTCGTGCTGCTCGGCATGGGCGGCTCCAGCCTGGCGCCCGAGGTCTTCGCCGCCGCCTTGGGGAGCGGGGCGCATTACCCGGAATTGATCGTGCTTGACAGCACCCACCCGGCGGCGGTGCTTGACGTCGAGCGGCGCATCGACATCGGCCGCACCCTGTTCCTGGTGTCGAGCAAGTCGGGAACCACGCTCGAGACCCTGTCGCTGTTCAGGACCTTCTGGCGGCGCGCCGGCGAGACCGGCTCGGGTCCGGGGCGGCGTTTCACCGCCATCACCGATGCCGGTTCTCCGCTTGCCGATCTCGCCGCCGGCCGGGGCTTCAGGAACACCTTCCTGGCGCCCGCGGACGTCGGCGGGCGGTACTCGGCGCTCTCGGTGTTCGGGCTGGTGCCGGCCGCTCTCGCCGGCATGGATATCCGCCGCTTGCTCGCCGGCGCCCAGGCGATGGCGGCGGCCTGCGGGCCGGCGGTGGCGGAGACCGAGAACCCGGCGCTCGTCCTCGGCGCGGCGTTGGCCGAGCTCGCCCGCTCGGGCCGTGACAAACTCACCTTCCTGACCTCGCCGGCGCTTGCCGCCTTGCCGGCATGGATAGAGCAGCTCATCGCCGAGAGCCTCGGCAAGGAGGGCATCGGCATCGTGCCGGTGGCGGGCGAGGCGCCCGGCGAGGTGGATGCCTACGGCGATGACCGGTTCTTCGTGTCCTTCACCTTGGCCGGCGATGGGCCGGGGGAAGCGGACGGGGCGTTGCATTCCGCGCTCATCGCCGCCGGTCATCCGCTGGCGCGGATCGAAATTTCCGATGTCGCCGGCCTTGCCCAGGAGATGTTCCGTTGGCAGGTGGCGGTGGCGGCGGCGGCGGCGGCGCTCGGCGTTCATCCCTTCGATCAGCCGGACGTCGAGATCGCCAAGGAACTGGCGCGCCAGGCGATGGCGCCGGCGGCGAAAGGCGCCAAAACGCCGGAAGCCGATCCCGCGGCCAGTATCGGTAGCGCTGTCGGTGCCGGCGATCCGGAGGCCTTGATGCAAGCGCTTTCGGCCTGGAGCGGCGGCGCCCGGCCCGGCGATTACGTCGCCCTGCAGGCCTATCTCGCGCCGACGGAGGGGACCGCGACGGCGTTGACGGACATCCGCCTCGCCCTTCGTGACCGCCTCACCCTTGCGGTGACTCTTGGCTTCGGCCCCCGCTTCCTGCACTCCACCGGCCAGTTGCACAAGGGCGGGCCCGATAACGGTCTTTTCCTGCAACTGGTGGACCAGCCTAGTGAGGATGTCGCCATACCGGAGACGGCTTACGGCTTCGCCGCCCTGATCGGCGCCCAGGCCGAGGGCGATCTCGCGGCGCTCGAGCAGCGCCACCGGCGGGTGCTCCGGGTCGATCTCGGAACCGACACGGCCTCCGGCCTCGCCGCCCTCGCCAAGGCGCTGGGGCAAATCTAGACCACCGGCGTATTCACTCTTCCTTGCGCAGCTTCACCGCGGTGCCGTAGGCCAACAGCTCGGCCGATCCCTGCATGATTGCGGAGGTGCTGAAGCGCAGGCAGACGATGCCGTCCGCCTCATCGCGCTGGGCCTCGGCGATCATGCGGTTCAAGGCCTGCTCGCGCGATTCCGCCAGCATCTTGGTGTACTCCACTACCTCGCCGCCGATCAGGTTGCGCAGGGACGCAATGATATCCTTACCGACGTGACGGGCACGGATGGTGTTGCCTTTCACGATGCCGAGCGTGGCGACGATTTTATAGTCGGCGAACTCATCCTGTGTGGTCATCAACATCTTTGGCCTCTATTGATCGACGTTCTTTGAGTAGTACTCGTCTTCCTTGTTTGACAGGCGTTCCTTCAGCACCTTGATAAACAACAGGCCGACGCCGACGATGACCAGAAGCCCGAGAATGCCGAAAGGGAAGGCGACAATCATGCCGAAGATCATGGCGATGAGCCACATCACGGCGACGATGATCAGAAGCACATAGGCCGTCATTTCCATGGGGTAAGTTCCTCTTTCGGCAGGTCTCTGATTGCGGCGAACGGCCAGACGTTACCATGCCCCGGCAGTCGGAACTAGCCGGTTCACTTGTGCTCCCGCGCGGCGACTAAATCGGGGGCTTGGCGCTTAATTTTATGTGCCCGACCACCTCTCCGGCGAAGTTCTTGACGCGTGGCTCCTGGAGATCGCCGAGGGTTTCCATGGTTTCATCGTCGAGCACCCCGAAGCGGCGGAGAAGGTGGGCCATGACGGTCTCCGACGCGCGCATGGCGCCGTCATCGACCTTGATGGCGATGCCGAGGCCGAGCTCCAACAGCGCCGCCACATAGACCCCCTCGGCGCCGCCCTTGACCAGCACCTTGTCGCCGGCGGCTTCGAGGACGCGGGTGGTGAAGCGGCCGGCGCCGCCCATCATCAACGGCTCGGCCGCCACGGCGGCGCTTATCCTGGCCACCGCTTGCCGGCGGCCTTCGGGCAATTCGGCGGGTTCGGCGAAGCGCGCCATGGCCAGCGCCAGATTGCCAAGGCCGACGCCGATCACCGGGATGCCGCAGCCGTCTATGCCACGCGGCGCATCGGCGAGATCGACGCCGGTCATCTGTTCCAATATGCCGAGCGCGCGCTGCTGGACCGGGTGGGTGAGACCGATATAGCCCTTGGTGTCGTCGCCGAGATGCCGGGCCACCGTCAGGAACCCGGCGTGGTTGCCCGAACAGTTGTTGTGAACGGCGCTTGGCGCCCGGCCTTGGCGGACGAGCGCCCGGTTCGCCGCCTCGACCAGGGGCGGATGGGGGCCGCATTCGAGATCGTTCTCGCCGCAGCCGATGCCAGACAGCCAGTCGAGCACCGCCTCGACGTGCGCCGCCTCGCCGCCGTGGCTGGCGCAGGCCAGGGCGATTTCCCGGTCCCCGAGACCGAACGCCTCCGCCGCGCCGGTCTCGATGAGGGCCAGCGCCTGGATTGGCTTGACCGCCGAGCGCGGAAAGATGGGCGCTTCGATGTCGCCGGCGGCCATCACCACCTTGCCCTTGGCATCGACCACGGCGATGGTCGCCAGGTGGCGGCTTTCGACCATGGCGCCACGGGTGACCTCGATGACCGCCGGGCCTTCGCGCGGTTCGCCTGCCCGATCTCTAAGGGTCATTATCAAGGACCTTTGGTATTAGGCGTTGGTGGCCGGCCAGATTAGGCAAATCGGGCGATGAACGCCATGGCCTTTTGACCGTGGCTAGCCGGGCCAAGGTGCGCTAAGTTCCGGCAACGCATTCGATAATTCGAAAATGACGAGTGGGAGCGCCATGAAATTCGCCAGCTACAACATCCAGTACGGCACCGGCAAGGACGGGCGGGTCGATATCGACCGCGTCTGCCGGGAGATCGAGGGCGCCGATATCATGACGCTGCAGGAGGTGGACCGATGCTGGGAGCGCACCGGCGGCGCCGATCTGAAGGCGGATATCGCCGCCAATTTCCCGGATTACTATTGGGTTTACGGCCCCTGCCTCGACCTCGAGGGCAGTTTCAAGGACGATAGCGGGCGCGTCGTCCACCGCCGGCGCCAGTTCGGCAACATGCTGCTGTCGCGCACGCCAATTCTGGCGTCGCGCAACCACACGCTGCCGAAGCTCGCCCTGGTCGAGCAGGTCAGCATGCAGCGCTCGGCCCTCGAAGGCGTGATCGAGACGCCGTCGGGGCCGCTTCGCGTCTTTTCGGTGCACCTCGCCCATGCCGCGGCGCCGGAGCGCATGGGCCAGATCGTCAAGCTGCGGAAGGTGCTGAACGGGGCGCATATCGAGGGCGCGGCGCTGACCGGGCCGCCCGGCCTGAGCGAGATCTGGAGCCTGGAGGGCGCGCCGCCGCCGCTGGCGCACTCGGCCATACTGATGGGGGACTTCAACCTCAAGCCCTGCTCGGCCGAATACGTCGCGCTCTGCGGCCCCATGGACGACAAATACGGGCGCATCACGGCCATGGACGGGCTGATCGATTGCTGGATCGCGGCGGGCAACGACCCGGAAGGCGGCGGCACTATACCGAGGAAGAACGGCACTATCGACAGGATCGATTACGCCTTCGTCACCGCCGATCTCGCGCGCAAGGTCAACTCCATGCGGGTCGACGCCGAGGCCCAAGGGTCGGACCACCAGCCGATCTGGGTCGAGCTCGATCTTTAGGGGGGCGGGAGGACGTCCGATGACCAAATCGTTCCGCGAACTGATGGCGCGCGAAGGCCCCGCCATCCTCGCCGGCGCCCATAACGGGCTCAGCGCCCGGCTGGTCGAGGGCGCCGGCTTCGACGCCGTCTGGGCCAGCAGCTTCGAGATTTCCGCCGCCAACGCCGTTCCCGACGCCGGCATCCTCGGCATGGGCGAATGCCTGCCCATCGTCGCCAACATCTGCGATTCCGCCGCCATCCCGACGCTGGTCGACGTCGATACCGGCTACGGCAACGCCATGAACGTGGTCCGCCTGGTCAAGGCCTATGAGCGCGTCGGCGTCGGCGGCATCTGCATCGAGGACAATCTCTATCCCAAGCGCTGCAGCCTGTGGGAGGGCATGGAGCGGACGCTTGAGACCACCGACGAGATGGCGGCGAAGCTCCGCGCCGCCAAGGACGCGCGGCTGTCGCCCGATTTCATCGTCGTCGCCCGCATCGAGGCGCTGATCGCCGGTCTCGGACAGGACGAGGCGATCCGCAGGGCCGTGGCCTATGACGATGCCGGCGCCGACGTGATCATGATCCACTCGACCCAGTCGACGCCGGACGAGGTCTTCGAGTTCGCCCGGCGCTGGGGCACGAGGTCGCCGATGCTCGTCGTTCCCACCAAGTTCAAGGAGGTGACGGCGGACGCGCTTTATGACGCCGGCTTCAAGTTCGTCGTCTTCGCCAATCACGGCCTGCGCGGGGCGATCAAGGGCATGAAGGACGCCTTCGAAGCGCTTGCGCGCGAACGAAAGACGGCGGCCGCCGATCCCCATATCGTCTCGCTCGACGAGGTCTACCGGCTCGAAGGGGTCGATGCCTTCCAGGCCGGGGAGAAGAAGTACGCCGGGGAAGGCGAGGAGGACTGAGGGACCATGGAACGGCGCGCCACGAGGCAATCGACTCGGGCGGGTCCGGCGATGGGGCCGAGGTGAAGGCCGACGCCGAACAGCTGCGGAAGCTTTGCCGCGACATTCTCGGCGCCCAGGGGGTGAACCGGGATGACGCCTCACTCGTCGGCGATGTCCTCGTCGAGGCCGATCTATGCGGTCACGATTCCCACGGCGTCGTCCGCATCCCCCAATGGGTCAAGGGGCTTAAGGCCGGGACGATCAACGCCAGATGCGCGCCCAAGGTGATGCGTGAAACGCCGGCGACGGCGCTGATCGACGGCGATCTCGGCCTTGGGCCGGTGGTCGCGATGGTGGCGTTGGAATGCGCGGCGGGGAAGGCGAGGGAAGCGGGCATCGGCATGGTCAGCGTGCGCCGGGCGTCCCACATCGGGATGTTGCAATATTACACCCGCCATCTCGCCGCCCAGGGATTGATCGGCATGGCCATGACCAATACCGAGCCCGGCGTCGCGCCGTTTGGTGGTATCGATCCGGTACTCGGCGCCAACCCGGTCTCTTGCGCCGTTCCGGCGCCGGGCGCGCCGATCGTGCTCGACATGTCGACCTCGGTGGTGGCGCGGGGCAAGATCGTCCTCGCCAGGCGAAGGGGAGAGGCGATCCCGCAAGGCTGGGCCATCGATGCCGAGGGCAATCCGACCACCGATCCCAAGGCGGCGCTCGCCGGCGCGCTGCTGCCGGCCGGCGGCGCCAAGGGATCGGGGCTTGCCATCATCATCGACGCGTTGACCGGCGCCCTCGCCGGGGCGGAGGTGGCGCGGAGCGTCAAGGGCACCCTGGTCATGGACCAGGAGGGTTCCAAGGGCGATTTCTTCCTCGCCATCGACCCGGGCGCGGTGGGCGAGAGGGACGCGTTCCTCGCACTCACCGGCAAGCTTGGCGATGATGTCCACGCTTGCCGGCCGGCGCCGGGGGTGGGCCCAGGGGTGGGCCCAGGGGTGGGCAGGGTGATGCTGCCGGGCGAGCCGGAGGAAGCCTGCCGCCAAAGGCGGCTTGCCGAGGGCATCCCCATAGACGATGATCTGTTCGGAGAGCTTGAAGATCTCGCCGCCGGCGCCGCTTGAGTTTTTGCCCGCTGGGCGCTGCAAAGCGGGCTCTTAGGCCCAAGTAATGGGGTCCCGGAGTGTATCTGTCCCGGACCCGGAGAGGGAGGACATGTCAACGCTTTACGATGCCGTCGAGGAGACGGCGTGCAACCTTTACGGACGGGCGCTCAAACGCTACCCGCCGGATCTGGTGGCCGCCATCCGCGCCGCCGCCGGGCGGGAAACCCAACTCATCGCCAAGCACCATTTCGAGATGATGATCGAGGCGATCGAGAAGGGCGAGGCCGCCGACCGGCCGATCTGCCAGGACACCGGCCTGCAAACCTTCTGGGTCAAGATCGGCACCGATTGCGCCGTCAAGGGCGATAAGCTGGCCAGCGCCATCGCCGAGGGCGTGGCGCGGTTCTCGGCCGAGAACGAGTACCGCATGACCGCCGTCCACCCGCTGACGCGCAAGAAGATCGGCAGCCAGTCGGGCCGAGGCCATCCCTCGATCTATTGGGACTGGCTGCCGGACAAGGACTATATCGAGATGATGATGCTGTCCAAGGGGTCGGGATCGGAGAACCAGGGCTTCCACGCCATGCTGGTGCCGGCCCAGGGGGTATCGGGGATCAAGCAGTTCGTCATCGACAGCGTGCTTGCCGCCGGCGGCCAGTTCTGCCCGCCGGGCATCGCCGGCGTCGGCGTCGGCGGCACCTTCGACAGCGTCGCCCGCATGGCCAAGGAGGCGCTGATGCGGCCGCTCGGCATCCATAACCCGGACCCCGACGTCGCCAAGCTGGAAGAGCAACTGATGGAGGCGATCAACGCCACCGGCATCGGGCCGATGGGGCTCGGCGGCGACACCACGGTGTTCTGGGTCAGTATCGAATACGGCGTGACGCACGAGACCCAGAACCCGGTGGCGCTGAATCTGCAGTGCTGGGCCCACCGCAAGGCGGGCGCCAGGATCCACGCCGGCGGCCAGGTCGAATTGATCCATGATTTCGGGGGCGAGGCCTATGAGTAGGGAATGGCGCCTGCGGACACCGCTATCGGAAGAGGACGTGCGCGCGCTCGGGCTTCTCGACGTGGTCTATCTCAGCGGCAAGATGTGGGGCATCCGGGACGAGAATTTGCGCCGGCATCTGGATGACGGCGAGGCGTTGCCCGAAGGCGTCGATTACGCCGGCTATCCGCTGCTCCACGAGGCGGCGGGCTATCGCCGGGTCGAGGCGGGCGGCGCCGGCAAGAACCGCAAGTGGGAGTTCACCAGCGGCATGGGCAACACCACCAGCACGCGGATGGAACGGTGGATGCCCGAGATCATCGAGCGCTACGGCCCCCGCGCCATCCTCGGCAAGGGCGGTCTCCTGGAGGGCTCGACCGCGGCCTGCGAGAAACATGGCTGCGTCTATATGAGCACCATCGGCGGCGCCGCCAGCCACTACGACACCCATGCAGAGATCGTCAACGTCTACTGGCCCGATCTCACCTCCCAGGCGATCCTCGAGCTCGAGGTCACCGACTATGGCCCCTGCTTCGTCGCCATCGACGCCCATGGCAACAACCACTACTTCAACATGCGCGCCGAGCAGACCAGGAATCGCGGCGCGATCCTGGAGAAGGCCGGCGTCTCCCGGCTTTCCGAGCGCCCGACGATGACGCCAAGCGCCGGCGCCGGCGGCAATGACCGAACAAGCTGATCCGGCGCCGGCGGTGGCGATGCCGGCGGGGCGGGGCTTCTGGCCGTGGGTGGGGCAGCGCCTGAGCGGCCTGTTCCTGGCCTTTTTCCTCTGCCTTCACGTCGTTCTCCTCCATTTCCTCCGCGACGGCGCGATCGACGCCGAGGGCGTGATTGCGCGCTTGATGGCGAGCCCCCTGATGGTGGCGTTTTACGCCGCCTTCGTCGTCATCGTCGTCTTCCATGGCTTGAACGGATTTTGGGGCATCGCGCTCGATTACGCGCCAAACGACGGGTTGCGGCGCGGGATCAAATGGACGCTCGTGATCGTCGGGACCATCGGCGTCCTTTACGGACTTTTCGTGCTCTCCGCGCTGGTGGCGCTCCGATGATTCCGGGCGCGAAAGGACCGGGGGGAGGGGGGTGATGTCCTCCATCATCGACAAGCTCGGCGGCATCGCCGCCGAGGTGCGCCTCAATCCCCATTCCGGCTCCATCGCCTGGGGGCTGCATCGGATCTCGGGCCTGATCCTTCTCCTCTACCTCGCCCTCCACCTTTGGGGATTGGGATCGGCCACGGGCGGCAAGGCGGCGTTCGATGACCGGATGCAGGGCCTCGAAGGTCCCCTCTTCGAGCTCCTCGAATCCCTGGTCGTCCTCATCGCCGCCTTCCACATGTTCAATGGGCTGAGGGTCATCGCCGTCGATCTCTCGGGCCTCGGCCGCCACCAGAAGGCGATGTTCGTGGGCGTGCTGGGGGGCTTCGCCCTGGTGCTCGCCTGGACCGGCTGGGTCTTCTTCGCCCGCGTCTTCGGATAGCGGCGGCGGTTGACCCCATGATCACCCATCGGGTCCTCATCGTCGGCGGCGGCCTCGCCGGATTGCGGGCGGCGCTCGAGCTGCGCATTCAAGGCGTCGATGTGGCGGTGGTCTCCAAGGTCCACCCGATCCGCTCCCATTCGTGCATGGCGCAGGGCGGCATCAACGCCGCCCTTGGCAATCATCCCGACGGCGCCGACGATACGCCCGAGAAGCACGCCTACGACACCGTCAAGGGCGCCGACTTCCTCGCCGACCAGGACGCGGTCGAGACCCTGACCGCCGACGGCGTCGGGGCGGTCATCGAGATGGAACATTGGGGGTGCCCGTTCACCCGCTTCGACGACGGGCGCATCGCCCAGCGGCCCTTCGGCGGCGCCGGCTTCCCGCGCACCTGTTACGGCGCCGACAAGACCGGGCTCTCGATCTTCTGGCCCGACAACGGCCTCGATACCGGCCCGATCCTGCTCCAGAAAGAGGTCGAGATCGGCGAGGACGACACAATCGGCACGGTCTATTTCGACAAGCTGTTTCAGCTCGGGGTCGAGGGGTTGGTCGAGTCCATCGATCTCGTGCGCGCCGGCAACGCGCCCAGGATCGACCAGGACGATAGTCGCTCGACCTACGAAAGCTGGTGCCGCAAGGCCGACGTCGAGATCGACTGGTCCAAACCCGCCCGGGAGGTCTACAACCTGATCCGCGGCGCCGACCCCCAGCCCGGCGCGTGGACCCGCTGGCAGGGAAAAATCCTCCAGGTCTACGAGGCACGGAAGCTCCCCGCCGCCGCTGACGCCAAGCCCGGCCAGATTACCGCCGCCGGCGCCGACGGCATCACCGTCGCCGCCCAAGGCGGCGCCATCCAGATCAAGCGCGTCCGTCCCGAGGGCGACAAGAAGATCGCGGCCACCGACTTCGCCGCCGCCGCGGGGGTCGAGGCCGGCGCCCCGCTCGGCTGACCCGCTCGGCGGCGGCTTTCCTAGATCAGCCCCAACGACTTC
>JADFPK010000248.1 GCA_022562375.1 Pseudomonadota bacterium | reverse complement strand
AATGGGCCGATTTGCGCCCATCCAATTGATTCTTATCAACCGAGAACCGCTCTAATCCCTGACCTCCGATCCCCGGCCTCCGTGGCACGTCCTCCGCCGTCCCGGTGGGCTCCGTGGTTGGTTTCAATGAGTGTTTTTTCTCTCCCGCCGGCGCCGCCCGCCGGGTAAGCTGTGATGGTAAAGGAGATGGCATATGGTGCGCGCCCTGACCTATCCGCTGGTGTTCCTGGTCGGCTGGCTGTTCAATTTCCTCGTCGATATCGAGTTCCTGTCCGGCTTCCTGTCGGGCTGGATGGCCCACGGCCTGTTCGCCGGATAACGCCCCTCGAGGACCGGCCGCCGGGGCCGCCTGGAAACCGTTACGCCGGCCGGCCGCGAATGTGGTAGAAGGTCCGGCCGGTTTTTCCGTCAACCCCGCCGCCCGAGGCCGTCTCATGAGCGATAAACCCGCCATCGTCGTTTCCCGCCCCGTCATCGTCGTTTCCCGCAGGGTGCCGCCGGCCGTCGCCGGCCGGTTGAGCCGCGATTACCAGCCGCGCTTCAATGACGAGGACCGGCTGCTGCCGACCGAGGAGTTGCTCGCCCGCGCGAAGGGCGCCGATGGGCTGCTCATCTGTCACACCGAGCGCATGACGGCGGCCCTCATCGGCCGCCTGCCCGACACCATCCGCGTCATCGCCAACTATTCCGTCGGCGTCGATCACGTCGACCTGGCGGCGGCCAAGGCGCGGGGCCTCATCGTCACCAACACCCCCGACGTGCTGAACGACGCCACCGCCGAGCTCACCATGCTGTTGATGCTGGGCGCGGCGCGGCGCGCCAGCGAGGGCGAGCGGCTGGTGCGGGCCGACGAATGGTCGTCGTGGAGCCTCGCCTTCATGGTCGGCGCCGAGGTTACCGGCAAGCGGCTCGGCATCGTCGGCATGGGCGGCGTCGGCCGGGTGACGGCGCGCCGCGCCATGGGCTTCGACATGGAGGTCCATTATCATAACCGCAACCGCCTGGATGCGGCGGGAGAGTCCGGCGCCATCTATCACGACAGTATCGAGGATATGTTGCCCCATGCCCAATTCCTCGCCCTGCATTGCCCGGCGACGCCGGAGACCGAGGGGCTTTTGAATGCCGAACGCATCGCGCTGCTTCCCGACGGGGCCATCGTCGTCAACGCCGCGCGCGGCGCCGTCGTCGACGACGGGGCGCTGATCGCGGCGCTCAGATCGGGCAAGGTGGCCGCCGCCGGGCTCGACGTCTTCAACAACGAGCCCGACATCGACCCGGGCTACCGGGAGCTCGAGAACGTCTTCCTGCTGCCCCATGTCGGCAGCGCCACGCGCGAGACCCGGGACGCCATGGGATTCAGGGCGCTGGATAATCTCGATGCCGTTTTTGCCGGCCGCGAACCCCGCGACCGGGTCGCCTGAACCCGGGTCGCGGTGATGATAATTCGATCAAAACCCCGTAAATTCAAGTAGATGCGGTGTCCGGGCGCGTCGCCCGGCGCGGATGTGCGCCGATCGACCCCCGATCACGTCGTCGCGAACCCTCCGGTCAAGGCATAAATTTGCTTGGATTCAATCCTATTGCGGCTTACGCTGCGGTCCATAAGCAATGAATGCATGAGGGAGAGAACGATCCTAGGGAGAATTTCACCAATCCGAATACACTGATCGGTACGGGCCGCGCGGAAGAGAGGCGTGCGCAATGTTGGGCTGCGCTGCTCTTACGTCTGTCGTTCGGCCTAACGAGTCATAAAACAACGCATAACAGGAGGAAGAGGTAATGACAGTTCAGGAGAACCAAAGCCGGAAGGCCTTGCCTAAGGCCAAGACGGCGACGAGCCGGCGCAAGTTCCTCAAGGCCGGCGCCATCGGGACCGCGGCCGCGGCGTCGACATTGGCGTTTCCGAATATATCGCATGCCAAGCCCGTGACCCTGAAAGTTCAGGCTGCGTGGGGCGGCGGCGCTTTCCTTGACGATGCCAAAAACTATGTCAAGCGCGTGAACGCCATGGGCGGCAAGGACCTGAAGATCGACCTGTTGTCGGTCAACTCCGTTGTCAAAACCAGCCAGATGCAGGATGCGGTGCACCGCGGCGTCCTCGATGGCGCCCACTACGTGCCCGCGTACTGGTATTCCAAGTCGCCGGCGGCGTCCCTGTTCGGCACCGGCCCCTGCTTCGGCTGGTCGGCGCAGGAAATGCTGGGCTGGATTCACTTTGGCGGCGGCAAGGAGCTTTTCAATGAGTTGATGGGGACCCTCGGCCTTAACCTGGTCAGCTTCTTCAACAGCCCGATGCCGGCGCAGCCGCTGGGTTGGTTCAAGGAAGAGATCAAGAGCTCGGCCCAGATGAAGGGCCTCAAGTACCGCACCGTTGGCCTGGCGGCTGACGTTATGAATGAAATGGGCTTGTCGGTCGTGCAATTACCGGGTGGCGAAATCCAGGCGGCGATGAAGAGCGGCCTGATCGACGCCGCCGAGTTCAACAACCCGAGCTCGGATAAAGACTTCGGCATGCAGGATGTTTCCAAGTTTTACCACCTGGCCAGCTTCCACCAGTCCCAGGAATGCTTCGAGGTTACCTTCAACAAGAAGAAGTTCGATTCCCTGTCGAAGGAGCAACAGGCCATTCTTGAATACGCTTCCGAAGCCGAGAACGCCAACTTCTACTGGTACATGACCCTTCGTTATGCCAACGACCTGATCAAGCTGAAGGTGGATCATGGCGTCAACGTATTCCGTACGCCCGATTCCATTATGAGGGACCAGTTGAAGGCATGGGATGTCGTTATTGACCGGATTTCGAAGAAAGACCCGTTCTTCGCCAAGGTGGTTAAATCGCAGAAAGTCTATGCCAAGAAGGTGATGAACTACCTGATTTTGAACCAGCCGGATTACGGCATCGCTTACAAGCACTACTTCGGTTGATCTGATCTGTTTTTGCGAGACCATTAC
>JADFPK010000040.1 GCA_022562375.1 Pseudomonadota bacterium | reverse complement strand
CGAGCTCGCCGCCAAGCTACGCCGGGAAGGCGTGGCGGTACGGACGACGGAGACCACCGTACCCGGCGGCAGGACGATCGAACTTACGGCGCCGGCGCGGGGTCTCGCCATGATCTTCGTGCCGCGGGAACTTTGCCGGTCGCCCGCCACCTCGGGGCCGAAACGCGAACCCGCCGCCAAGACCTGCCGCTGAACTACCCCCCCCTCGCGCTCAGGCTAGGATCAGCAAATAGAGCCCCGCCGCCAGCATGGCGACGCCACTGATGCGCGCCGTCCATTCGCCCCGGGGCGCCGCCTTTTCGAGAAGCACCAGGATGGTGAGGGCCGCCACCCACAGAAGGTTCATGACGCCGAGGACGAAAAGCAGTCCCATGAGGAACCAGCAGCAGCCGACGCAATAAGCGCCGTGCTCGAGCCCCATGCGAAGGGCGCCGCCGCTACCGTTCCGCCAGCGGGTCATGATGAAGTGCACCGGCGACCGGCAGTTCTTGAGGCAGGCGTGTTTGAGCGGCGTCAACTGGTAGGCGCCGGCGGCGATGAACAGGGCGCCGGCGAGAACGGCGCTGGTGCTCACCAGCATCGGCGAAAGCAGCGCGGCGCTGTGCAGCGCCCACTGCCCGATGGTGGCGAACAGGCTGAAGGCCGTCCACGCGCCGGCATAGCCAAGGGCGAAGGCGCCGGTGGGGACGAAGGGAACCCCCGCCTCCCGCTTGTTGCGGTTGACCATGGCAAACAGGAGGATCATCGGCGTGGCACCGGGCAACATCATTCCGACCATCATCACCGACCACATCACGACCATCAGGGCGAAGTCGCCCGCCGTCCACGGGGTCGGCCGGGCATTGTCCACGGCCTCGCCCATGGCGCCGGGCCCATCGCCCATGCCGGCGGCCAGCAATATCAGATAGAGCCATGCCAGCACCGTGACCCCGCCGAGCCCGGCGAGCACCACCAGACGGTCCCGCCGCAGAACGGATTTGAGTATGTGAGCCATGATACGTGCCTCGACGCCACCCCGGCGCGGGCCCTCAGCGGTATCTTTCTTTTTCGGCGGCGAGGCGGGTACACCCCGTGCCGCGGGCCCTCACCTGACGACCCCGGAATCGGTCAAATGAAGCCGCGCAAGTTGGCCGTGGCTGTTGACGAGATCGAGCTTGATCTCGCCGGTGGTCTTGGCGGTGCCGCTGGCGACCTCGGCCAGGGTGTACTCGAAGCCGTGGGGCAGGTCGATGCGGGCGCGGTGGGGATTGCCGGTGACCGGATTGCGGATCGGCTCCATCGTTCCCTCGATCATGCCGGGAACGACCAGCCGCCCCGTGCGCTCGTCGATATCGATGTCCAACTCGATGGCCATGAACAGCGGATCGTGGACCTTGGTCATGGTGGTGCTGAAGACCTGCAGCATGGTGGCGCCGGGCTCGGTCTCGCGGCCATGGACGATCTCGACCAGCGCATGGCGCTGGTCATCGTCGGCGCGCTCGTCGATGATCGCCTGCATGGTGCCGTTGCCCTCGTGGATGGCGTTGGGCCAGCTCAAGGTGGCCACCCAGCAAAGGCCGGCGAGCGAAACGTCGCCGAAATGCCCTTCCTCGATACGCATCGCCGCCACCGCGCGGCAGGTCCCGTCGGTGGGCCGGGCATTGAACTGGCACGGACAGCCGTAATCGCAGTTGCAGTTGACGTATTCCGGCCCCTTCATCGACCATGAAACATTCGCCATCTTTACCTCCCCTAAAGTCGCTAAATCCGCGTTTACAGCGGGTCGGAACCGTTCGCTTCGTCTTACGGCCAGACCGGGGCGAAGAACAGCCTTGCCGCCGGCGAACTGACTTTACATGGTTTATCCAGAACGGGCGAGTGGCGTCCTCGGGCCGCGTGCGGCGGTCAGCCGGCGGTCCCATGGCAGGGATATCTGTGCTAGATTGGTCAAAAAGACCGTCGTCGATGGCATAGCGACCCGCCGGCGCTTTCGTCCGTCTCATCTGTTTTTATAAGACCAGGGCGCAACCCGTGAAAAGAGAACGGAAATGGCGGTAAAGCCAAACGAGGAAAAACTGCCCCGGGTGGGCCCGGTGATACTCGCCGGTCTGCTCGCGGCCTTTACCTTTTTCGTCTCCGCCAATGCGCTGGCGACCGTTCTTTCGGGATTCGCCGGGGTGGTGATCTACTGGGTTCTTTGGCATTTGGAGCGTATCCACAATGACCTGCTGGCGATCCGGGAAACCCTTGCGGAGCGAAGCGACGAGGGCGGCTATGACGACAGGTGACTCGATCCCGCTAACGCTCTCTTCCCGCCCGTTGCCGGCCGCCAGGATGGCCCTCCCGCCGCCACCCTTCCCATTTGGTGAATTCCGGCCCCGGCTAGAGGGCATCCGCTAGCGGCCCTCACCATCCGCTCTCCACCCGGTTCCGGCGGCGGATCGGGCGGTGCGCCGCCGAGCCCCCTTGCGAACCTCTCGCCCTTCCCCTCGAACGGCGGTTTAGAAGCGCCGCCTGACGGCCAATCCCCGTTGCCATCCCCGGCGGCGCCAAGGACCTGACGACGAGGCCCGCCGGCGATCAATCCCAGGTAAATCTTCGCCACCGCTATCGCCATCCTCGCCGATAGCCGGGCGTTGCCCGCCGCCTTCAAGGGAAATAAAGACATAGGAATGAAAGTAAGTATAATTGTTAACTATTTGTTAACCATAGATTTTAACTGTAAATCTAAATATTTACCTTAATAATTAGTAAAAAATTTCTTGATTTTTACTTAAATTCCCCTGATAATTAGCCCAATATTTACGAAAATTGCTCTTGATATTTTCGTAATAGTTAACAAGCCGGTCAAGCGCCGCCAAGAGCGCCGAACCAAGCGGCCCCAAACGGGTGATGTTCTCCATCCTTGTGGAGGGCGCGTTTCGGTCACCGGCGGCGTTATTCGAGAGGCATAGAGGAGGCGTTCGGAATGTTGGACATCAGGCGGAAAATCAGCGAATCGGGGTTCATTGGATCCCTTATCCGGGACAGGCGGGGCGCGGTCGCGGTCTATATCGCCATCATCACGCCGGTCATGATCGGCATCGGGGCGCTGACCCTGGACCTCGGGCGTGTCATCACCCTGCACAGCGAGCTGCAATACGCCGCCGACTCGGCGGCGCTCGCCGGGGCGCGCGAACTCGACCGTTTCGACGGCGCCATCGCGCGGGCCCGCGCCGCGGCGGCGGGCGCGGTCGTCAACATCCAGACCTTCGCCGCCGATGGCGGCACCAAGCAGGTCACCATCGACGTCACGGAATGCGCCGCCACGCCGGTCCCGCCCTGCGTCCGTTTCCTCAAGAGCCTGCCGGACGAGGACGACGAACCGATCGAGTCGTCGGACGTGACGACGTCGGATGACGATGCCCGCTTCATGGAAGTCCATGTCGGCGCCCGGACGGTGACCAATATGCTGATTCAAATCGTCACCCTCGGCAGCGGCCCGAGCACCATTTCGACGGTGGCGAGCGCCATCGCCGGCAACGATCAGGTGATCTGCAAGGTCCCGCCGATGTTCATGTGCAACCCGACGGAGCCCGACGGGAATTTGGACCTGGAACTGGAGGTCGACCTCACGGTGCTCGAGGGAAAGCAGATGGAAATGTTCCACCAGGGCGGGACCGGACAGTATGAGCCGGGCAATTTCGGGCTTCTCTGCCCCACCGGCACGGAAGGCTCGCCCTGCGGCGCCGGTTTCGTCAGGGACGCGCTGGCGTCGACGACGGGCACCTGCGTCAGTCTTAATGTGGCGGAGACCAAGACCGGCGTCACCCTGCAGATGGTCCGCACCGGCATCAACGCCCGGCTTGACTTCTTCACGCCCCAAGCGACGACCTCGGATCAAATCGCCTGGCGGACTTTGGATGAATTCGTGCCGGCGGCAAACGTGACCCAGGGCGGCGAACCGAAGGATAAAGGCAAGACCACCTGCGAATACGACGAAGTCGGGGAGAACCTCAACGGCGCCGGACAGACCGTCGACAAGTGGATCGCCGCCGACCCGGTCAACAACACCGCCGATAACTTCGTCGTTGTCAACCCGGACACGGCCATGGGTTTCCCCAGGGACAAGTGCATTAACGCGGATAACTGCGCGACCGCGGGCGCCGTCGCCGGCAATCGACGCATCGGTGATGGAATTTGGGATTACATAAATTATTTCAGGGTCAATCACGGTTGCAATCCCAGCGCCAACAGCCCCCCGGACTGCAAGCCCCTCGATTGGGACGCCGTGACGAATAATACGGGCGTCAACCCGACCTGGCCGCCGACGCGCTACGAGACCTACCGCTACGAGATCGAAAGTGCGCCCGAGTCCATCGTCATAGCCGGTCAGGCCATCTATAACGACATCGACCCTCTTGTCCCCAGCGCCACGACGGCGGAAAACGGCCGTACCCAGTGCTTCCAGGGCACGCCGCCGGTCTTGTCGCCGCCGAGTTACAACTATTTTCCCGACACGGTCCGCGATCTGAGGCTGCTTCGGGATCGCCGGATCATGCCGATCGCCATCGCCAACTGCGGCGCGATGGAAGATCTCGGTCTTAAGGTCAGCGGCAAGTTCAGGTTCAAGATACCGCAATTCGTCTACGTCTTCATCTCCGAGCCGATGAAGGACCCGAGCACGTCCGAGATCCACGTCGAAATCCTCGGCGAGCTGGACGAGGGAGCGATGAGGGACTTGTCCCACGATATCGTGCAGATCTACCGGCGTTGAATCGGAGGCGTCCAATAAGGCCGAGGGGCGGGAGCGAAAGTCGCTCCCGCCCCTTGGGGCTGGCGATAATAGGGACATTGGGGTAGAGTGGCATGTCCCGATGCATTCGATAAAGCGGGGTGCGTAAATGTCGATGTTGAAAAAAGGACGCGTAGGGATTGCCATCGCTTATGTCATCGGCGCCTGGATGTACGGCCTGATTTACGTCGTCTCGAACTCGGAACAATACAACTATATCGGCGGCAATCTCTGGTCGATCCTGTGGCGCTCGCTCTCCTGGCCGTACTGGGTCGTCGTCGCGGTCATCTGAACCGGGTTTCACCGTTATCTTTTCGCCAAGCCTTGGCGCCCGCCCTGGCCGCCGACGCCCGGTACTGGTAACGTTCGGAAAACCCGTACGAAAACAGGCATCGGTGTGAGGACCATGGCAGAGACTCCCAAGAAACTCCGGCCCGCCGACGTTTGCGATGTGCGCCGGGATACGGTCCGCATTTGCGAGCCGCTGTTCAACGATTACGGTGGCCGCGTCGTCTTCCAGGGCACCATCGTCACCGTCAGCACGTTTGAGGACAACACCAAGGTCAGGGAGGTGCTGGAAACCGACGGCACCGGCAAGGTCCTCGTCGTCGATGGCGGCGGATCGAGACGCCATGCCCTGATGGGCGGTGACGTCGCCGCGCTGGCGGCGACCAGCAATTGGGAAGGCGTCGTCTTCAACGGCTGCATCCGCGACGCCCACGAGATCGCCGAGAAGGATGTCGGCATCAAGGCGCTCGGCATCAATCCCCGCGCGCCGCTGAAGAAAGGCCGCGGCGAGGTCGATATTCCGGTGCGTTTCGCCGGCGTCGATTTCGGTCCCGGCGAATACCTTTACGCCGATGGCGACGGCATCGCCGTCCTCGATACTCCGGTAACCGACGACTGAAGCCCGCCTGCGCGGCCTGGTATCCGGTTCACATCCGCCGCATCACGGCCATGCCGGACTCTTGGAGCCGGTCTTACTCCTCGGTCGGGCCACCCGCCTGGACCCATGCCGGAAAGCCGCCGGCCAGATTGGCGACGTTAGCGATCCCCATATCCTTCAGGGTTTTCGCCGCCAGCGCCGAACGACCGCCCGACGCGCAGAACAGGACGAGTCGCTTGCCGCTTACGAACGCATCGTTGTGCATCGGACCTTCCGGGTCGGCGATGAGCTCGAGGAAGCCCCTGGGCGCATGGACGGCGCCGGCGATCGACCCCGTCTGTTGGCGTTCGACGGTTTCGCGGACATCGACGAATACCGTGTCCCCGTCGCCGGCCAGCGCCACCGCCTCGGCCGCCGTCATGGTATCGATGGCGGCGTTGGCGTCGGCCATCATTTTCCTTATTCCATAAGTGATCATGGGCTTTTCCTCCGGTTTCCCGCCGCCGCCAGGAGACTGCCGGCGGGTTGACGGCGCACGCGCAATCCTCGATGACGAACATTGGATGCGATGGGAGGCAAACTATGCGCTACTCTTTGAGCCGGATCAACTTCGAGTGTGCCGCCGCCTTTGACCCTCAGGCCGGGCCTTAAACGGGGGACCGGAACGCGCGCGGCAAACGCCATGGGCGCCGGGCGACGAATACGAAGCGGGAGATTGCCGAAGGCCATGATCGATCTTTACACCTGGACCACGCCCAACGGGCGCAAGGTTTCCATCATGCTCGAGGAACTGGGACTGGCCTACGAGGCCCACGCCGTCGATATCAGGGAGGGCGAACAGTTCACCCCCGACTTCTTGCGCATCAGTCCCAACAACAAGATTCCGGCGATCATCGACCGCGACACCGGTGTCCGGATGATGGAGTCCGGCGCCATCCTGCTCTACCTCGCGGAGAAGACCGGGCGGCTGATGCCGAAGGACGAAATGCGCCGCCTGAAGGCCATGGAGTGGCTGATGTGGCAGATGGGCGGCGTCGGGCCGTTCTTCGGCCAGGTGCACCATTTCGTCAAGTACAACCCCGGCAAGGCCCCTTACGCCGAGGAACGTTTCCTCAAGGAGGCGCGCCGCCTTTATGCCGTGCTCGACGCCCGCCTGGCCGACCACGAGTTCGTCGCCGATGAATATACCGTCGCCGACATCGCCATATGGCCTTGGGTCTCGCGCCACGATTGGCAGACCATCGACCTCAACGACTATCCGAATGTCAGACGATGGTATGTCGCCATGGCCGGGCGCCCGGCCGTCCAGCGCGGCTACGACGTGCCGATGAAGGTCAACGAGATTCCCATGCCCGCCTGACGCCTTATCCGATCGGCCTGACCCTTCCCGCCTCGGCGGCGTGACGCAGGCCCGCTCCCTATGAGCGGCCAGGCGCCGCCGAAGCGAGGCTTCGCCCAGGCGAGCCGGCCCGTGGCCGACGATCCGATGGGTGGCCGGGGTGCGCTTTAACGCTTGACGACCAGGCAGTCCTGCTTCGCCGCGGTGAATTCGGCGCAGGTCTTCTCGGCCAGCGACCGGCTGGGAAACGGCCCGGTCAGGACGTGGTACAAGGCCCCGTCCGTTTTGAACACCGCCGGCTCGATCCGCGGAGTGGCGCCGTTTTGGTACGCCAGGGTCTCGCCGGAGACGCCGCTCCGGTCCGCCGGTCCCGGCGCCTGTTGCGACGGTATCGTCCGGCTTTGGCCCCGGCCCCAACTCTCGGCGTAGGACAAAACAAGGGTGAAGCTGAGAGCGGCAAGCAGCACGGAAGTGAACGGGATATAGGGCGGATGCAACATCTTGCGGAGGCGCACCTTGAGGGAGTCGGGTTCCGGCGGCCGGAAGGCGCTGCGAAGCTCCTTCATATCCAAATAGTCGTCCGCGACAACGCGTGATAGGGATTTCGGCGTGCCCCTCGCAGTTTTTTTCCGAGCCCACTTGTCCGGTTTCCGGCGTTTCACCGGCTGGCGGCGTTCGGGCGGTGCATCCGATGACATGACTGTTTCTCCCCGTTTGTCCCGCCAGGCTTTTTTGTCTCATCCGTTGTATCCGGTGCCCGGCGTGAAAGCTCAAATCAGACGACTGAAAGCGGTTCCGATCTCTTGTTGTCCCATCGTTACAGCGTTGCCAAAGTCAAACCTACAGTATCCAAAGTCAAATTTGCTGCAAACTGGGGTAATCCAGCACTAAAATCGAACTGGAGTCAATGGTAGAATGAATCATCTTACGTATAGAGAGGTAAAAGGCAGAGAGCAAAAAGTAAGGGGAGTCCCTGTCACGGTCTCTATTCAATTGGGGAAACCGGTCTCGGCTAAAAAGACAAGCCCCGCTTGCGCGACATTGCACGACCCCTTCGGGCTGTCCGGCATCATCAAGGTCATTATTAGCACCGATGGGCTTTGAATCAGATGCCGCCACCGTCGATGGCCATCGCCGGCGCGGCGGTAAGAAACAACCGGCCCGGGTCGCCCCCGGCCGGCATTATCGAGAGGGGTTGGATGGCTACTTCGCCAAGACCTTCCTCATCATGTCGAGGGTCTTCTTGTCGGTGGCATAGGCCTTCGCGACGATGGCCTGGACCTGTTCGCCGGTCCTGAGCGTGAGTGAGAATTTCTGCTTCGCGAGGTCGGCCTGGAAGGCCGGATCCCTGGTGGTGTCGGCGAAGGCCTTCCGAAGGGCCTTGACGCGGTCGGCCGGAACCCCCGGGGGAATGACATAGGGCCGGCCCATTTCCTGGCGTCCGAACAAAAGCTCGAACGCGGCCCGCTGTGCCGGATCCTTGATGTAATCGAGCAGGAAGTCGACGTCAGGAAGCTCGGGGTTCTTCTTCATGGCAAGCTGAAGGGGAATATCGATCTTCTTGTCCTTCACCCATTGCCCGCGGGCGGATTTGACCGTCGCCCAGGGAACGCCGCCGCGGCCGGTCACTTCGCCGCGTTCCATCGCCAGGAACATCGACCCGCTGCCCTTGTAGCCGGCGACGACCTTGATTCGCCCCCCCAGCCACTCATTGAGCAACTTGGGAAAGATGACGCCGTCGGTGCGCGCGCCGGTGGCGGCCAGGATGGCGTCCTTGCTCAACAGATCCTTGAGGTTTTTGACCTTCGCCGTATGCCAGGTGATGATCAGGTTGGTCACGGTGGCGAGGCTGCCGAGCCAGTAGAACCTGGTCGCCTCGAACAGGTACTTGCCCGGGAACAGCAGCGGATCGAGATGGGTCGTGCGCTGTATGGCGCCGATGACGGTGCCGTCCTGGGCGGCCTTGGTGAACAGATGACTGGCCGCGACCGTGGCGCCGGCGCCGGGCATGTTCTGCGCCACGAACGCGGGATTGCCCGGGATGTGCTTCCCCATGTGCCGGGCGAGGGTTCGGGCATAGCGGTTGTAGGAACCGGCGGGGCCGGAGCCGATGATCAGACTGATCGTCTTGCCCTTGTAGAACGCCTCGACGCTCTGGGCATTGGCGGGGCTCAGAACGGCGAGTCCCAACAGCAGGATGCCCCCGATCTTCCGGGCGCTAACCCGTTGATTTTAATTTATTGTCTTTCAGTCGTAGCCCTGCGGGCGCGGCGGTCAAGGGGGTCGACCGACTGGGTGATGTATCAGATTTCGTGTCAGTGAAGTGAAGGGGGTACTCCCAGGGTTGATACAGACCCACTGGAAAGGAGCACCCCCGACGTCACGGATCGCGACGATTGAGAGCTTGCCTCAGGCATTCGAGGTTATCAAGCAGATGCAGGATCAGGGTTACGATTGGGGAGAGGATTACCGTTGCGCCGGCCGCGATGCCCTGGCCGATATTCTCGAGGGACGGATGGTTGAGGCCGTCGATCGGCATCTCGACCGGATCGCTCCTCCCAACTACCGGAGATGTTAGCACAATCGCGTATCGATCGACGGCGTGAGCCGACGATCCAAATCGCGGACTTCACACAGGGCGTCATGTCGGCGCGGGTCTAAGGCGTCAATCGATCCAATTCCAGACGCCGCTCTCGTCGCGGCAGGCCCGGTTGAGGTGGGATTCGGCGCGCTCCTCGATGACGATCGTTTCGCGATAATCGCGGCAGAACATCCCGGATTCGGACAGGTAGGTCTTGAGCGGCGTGATCGTTCCCGAATTGCCGCTCTGGCGGTTCGACCATCCCCTGGGCGCGCTGTCCTCGGCCCCTTCCAGGGTCTCCTGCATGGTGATCGAGGCCAGGCGCACGTCCTCGCGGGTCATCTTCGAATAGAGGGAGGTTCCGCCGAACCAGCCGGAGAGCTCGGCGCCCACTTTTTCGGTGGCGGTCTTGATCTCGGTGCAACCGGCGGCGATGAGGCCTGCCATGAGCACGGCGCCGATGAGCGCCGGTCTCATCACCCGGGCGGCGACGAAAAGTGGGCGCGTCCGGCCAACACCGGCGGCGCCGATAGCGCTGTGCATGTGAAGCGGGCCGGCGTCCCGTTCATCGCGACGCCGGACAATCAGGGCAGGGCCTCGAAATCCAGTGTATTGATGACGCCGTCTTCATTGACGTCGAGGTCCACGGTGGCCCACTCGCCCTTCGGACCGAGGCCCGGTTTGGGGTCCGTGAGCGCGGCCTGGGCCGCCGCCAGGTCGGCCTCGGCCTGCGCGATCGCCGGATCGCCCGGCGCCAGCGCCGCCACTGCGGCGTCAACGTCGGACTGGGCGTCGGTGACGGCCGCCTGGAGCTCCTGCATGGTGCCGAAATTGGCCTGCATGGCACCGACCCAGGCGCCATATCCGAGCGCCTTGGCGATCTTCACCATCGTCGAGACACGCTGGCCGTGATTCGTTAAACCCGGGCCGGCGAATTTGGCGGCCTTCCATTTATGGCCGAGGAGACCCTTGACCTCTTTGGCGGAGAAGGTGTGAACGGACTTGCCGGGCTTTACGCCGGCGCCGTCGACGCCAAGACCGAGGGCCTTGGCGTAACGTTTTTGGGTCTCGTTCTTGGCCTTGGAGAGACCCTTGTTGTCCTTGGCGTTGGCGCTCTTGCCGTTGTCCTTGCCGCCGCCCTTACCGCCGGGCTTGGCGCTGCTCGTGTCATTACCCTTATCGTGCCCCCTGCCGTTGCCTCCGCCGTTGCCTCCGCCGTTGCCTCCGCCGTTGCCTCCGCCGTTGCCGCCCTTGGCCTCGGCGGCCGATTTCGAGAGCTGCCAATCGGGGGGCGTGAAATCAAGCGGCGCCGCGATCAGCGCGATCGCCACGAGGGCGACGGCGGCACTCAAGAACCAATGGTTCGAAATCGATGGCTTGGGCATTGGAACCTCCACGAAAATCCTTTGAATCCAAGGAACTAGAGGCACTATCCGGTTAGATCCAGGCCAAACCAAGGCCGGCCGGAGCGCTTCAGATCCTGTTAACCAATATTCATTTATCGAAGCCAAATTGTAGCATATTTGTGACCCAAAATCACCCTCGAATCGGCAAGCCCCATCGCCGTCCGCGGTCGGTTTCACCGCCCATGGCGCCCACGGCCGGCTTTCCGCTTCACCGTATCGATATTGACTCCGGCAGAGCCCATCGGGCCTGATACTGCTCTAAACGAAGGGAGTTCGAAC